>CASEBP010000112.1 GCA_949285275.1 uncultured Oscillospiraceae bacterium
GGTCTATGAGGCCGATCCGGCTGCCTTTGCTCAGAACCCTGTCGGCACCGGCGCTTACATGCTCAAGGAAGTCAAGAGCGGTGAGACCATCACTCTGGAAGCCTTCCCGGACTACTTCCGCGGCGAGGCCCCGATCAAGACCCAGATCTTCCGCACCATCATCGACAACAACGCTGCGCTGATGGCCCTCGAGAGCGGCGAGGTCGACGTGATCACCCCGAACCAGGACTACTCTGACCGCGATGCGATCATCGCCAACCCCAACCTCGTTTACTATGAGGCTCCGCAGGCCTGCACCTTCCTGGTTTCCTTCAACAACGCCAAGGGCGTCTTCGCTGACAAGCGGATGCGTGAGGCGGTTGCTCTGGCCATCGACAAGGAAGAGCTGGTTCTCGGCGCCGTCAACGGCATGGCCGAGCCCACCGAGGAAGGCATCACTCCTCTCTGCCCGCAGGCTCCCAAAAACTTCAGCGGCCTGGGCTACGATCCCGAGAGAGCCAAGCAGCTGGTTGCTGAGGCCGGCTATCCCGACGGCGTGGAGGTCACCATGCGCGTGATCAGCTCCCCCCACTACATCAAGCCCGCTGAGGTTCTGCAGGCTCAGCTCAAGAAGGTCGGAATCAACCTCAAGATCGAGGCGATGGAGCGCGCCAGCTGGTTCGATATCGTCTTCGCCAACGGCGACTTTGAGACCACCTTCTATGCCCACGCCGTCTCGGTGGCCGACGCTGACTTCTGCACCTACCCCTTCCTGCACAGCAGCGAGGCGGACGGCAACGGCAGCAACTACATGGGCGTTAAGAATGCTGAGCTTGACGAGTATCTCGAGAAGGCCCGCCTGTCTCTCGATGAGGCCGAGCGTGCCAAGTACTACCTGAAGGTCTGCGAGATTATCCGTGACGAGAGCATCTATGTTCCCTGCTTCACCGGCAAGAGAACCATCGCTGCCGTCAAGGAGCTCAAGGGCATCCAGGCTGATCCGATGCAGCGCTACTACGCTTACAACTACAGCTGGGAATAATTTTGCCCGAACAATGGCCTAATTGATGATAGTCGAATCAAGCAGACGCGATGAGTGTCTGCTTGATTCGTAAAAGGAGAAATTATGCTCAAGTATATAGGAAAACGCTTGCTTTACATGATCCCAGTTATTTTGGGAATCTCCTTCATCCTGTTCTTGATCATGGACCTGACTCCGGGCGATCCGGCGCGTGTCCTGCTCGGTGAATATGCCTCGCAGGAGGAGGTTGACCAGCTCCGCGAGGATATGGGACTCAACGACAACTTCTTTGTCCGGTATGCCCGTTATGTGGCCTCGGCGGTTCAGGGGGACTTTGGGGATTCCTACCGCAGCAAGACCCCGGTCGTTGATGAGATCCAGGCTCGGTTCCCCACCACGATGAAGCTGGCTTTCTTCGCTGTTCTGCTTTCGGTGGTGATCGGTATTCCCGTCGGTATTATCTCGGCGGTAAAACAGTATTCCTTTGCGGATATTCTCAGTATGACGTCGGCTTTGCTATTTACGTCAATACCAGCCTTCTGGCTCGGCCTGATGCTGATCCTAGTCTTTGCAGTTCAGCTGCACTGGTTCCCTGCGGTCGGCTCGGACAGCTGGAAGAGCTTCATCCTGCCGGGTATCGCGCTGGCGGCACAGCAGATGGCGACCCTGATTCGTATGACCCGTTCCACCATGCTGGAGGTCATTCGTCAGGATTATGTCCGTACCGCTAAGGCAAAGGGCGCTACCCCGTCTCAGGTCATCATGCACCACTCGCTTCAGAACGCTCTTCTGCCGGTTGTTACTGCGGTCGGTCTGAGCTTCAGCAACCTGCTGGGCGGCGCGCTGATCATTGAGAACGTCTTTGGCATTTCCGGCCTGGGCTCCCTGATGGTCGACGCGGTCAAGGGCAAGGATTCCCCGATGCTGATCGCCAGCGTTATGTTTGCCGCGCTGGTCGGCGGCCTGGTGAATCTGGCGGTCGATATTTTGTACACCTATATCGATCCCCGCGTAAAATCCCAGTATGTAAAGGGTTAGGAGATGAAATGATGACCGAGCAGAAAACTAGAGCACCGCAGGTGAAAAAACGCAGCCAGCTCAAAACGATCTGGTTCCAGTTTCGAAAGAATAAGCTCGCGATGATCGGCCTGGTCCTCTTTCTGGCCCTGCTGATGATTGCGCTTGGCTCCGGGTTATTCCTGGATTATGACACCGATGTCATTGAACAGCATATCAGAGATCGTCTCCAACCCCCCAGCAGCGAACACTGGTTCGGTACCGACCAATATGGACGTGATCTGTTTTCCCGTGTTATCTGGGGCACCCGGATCTCGCTGTTTGTCGGCCTCTTTACCGTTGCGATCGCGTTGACGGTGGGAAGCCTGGTGGGTGCGCTGGCCGGCTATTACGGCGGCAAGGTGGACAACATCCTGATGAGAATCATGGACGTCCTGCTGGCGATGCCGGGTACCATCCTCGCCGTTGCGATTGTCGGCGCCCTCGGACCAGGTATCTTTAACGTGCTGCTTGCACTGAGTATCTGCCGTATCCCGCAGTTTGCCCGAATTGTCCGTTCGTCGATCATCTCGATCCGTGGACAGGAGTTTGTCGAGGCGGCTAAGGCCTGTGGCACCGGGGACCGCCGGATTATCCTGCGGCATATCCTCCCCAACGCTATCGGCCCGATCGTTGTCCAGGCGACGCTGCACATGGCGACTACCATCCTGGGCGTTGCGGGCCTGAGCTTCATCGGCCTGGGCATTGAGGCGCCGATTCCCGAATGGGGCTCGATGCTCTCCGAAGCGAAGGATCAGATGCGTTACAACACCTATCTGATGATTTATCCTGGAATCGCGATCATGCTGGCGGTTCTCTCGCTGAACCTGATCGGCGACGGCCTGCGCGACGCGCTGGACCCCAGAATGAAAAATTAGTCTACGGCTGGGAGATATAGAATGGAAGAAAAATTGCTTGAAATTAAGGATCTCTATGTAGAGTATCTGACCGACGACGCACGGGTTTTCGCGGTTAACGGCGTCAACCTGAGCGTCAACAAAGGGGAGACGCTGGGCCTGGTCGGGGAAACCGGCGCAGGCAAGACGACCACTGCACTGTCGATCCTCCGGCTCCTTCCCGAGCGGGTCGGAAAAATCAAAGGGGGAAGCATCCTCTTTGAGGGCCAAGACCTGACCAAGGTCAGCGAGGCGCAGATGCGGACCTTGCGCGGCGAGAAGATCTCGATGATCTTCCAGGATCCGATGACCAGCCTGAACCCCGTCCACACTGTCGGCGAACAGATTGCCGAGGTGCTCCGGCTTCACAAATACCATCATGACAAAAAAGCGGTAGAGGACCGGGTGGACGAAATTCTCAAGATGGTCGGACTTCCTCCTGAGCGGAAGCATGAATATCCGCACCAGTTCTCTGGCGGTATGAAACAGCGTATCGTGATTGCGATCGCGCTGGCTTGTGAGCCGAGCCTGCTGCTGGCCGACGAGCCGACCACCGCGCTGGACGTGACCATCCAGGCGCAGGTGCTGGCGATGATGAAGGAACTTAAGGATAAGCTCAACACCTCGATGATCCTGATCACCCACGATCTGGGAGTTGTCGCCGAAACCTGTGACCGGGTGGCAATTATGTATGCCGGCGAGGTCATTGAGTCGGGAACGGTGGAGCAGATCTTTGAGGGAGAACATCACCATCCCTATACGGTGGGCCTTTTTGATTCGATCCCCGATCTGACCAAGAAAACCCGCCGGCTCAATCCGATCGATGGCCTGATGCCTGATCCGACCGACCTGCCTTCGGGCTGCAAGTTCCATACCCGCTGCCCCAAGTGCATGGAAATCTGCAAGAGCGATATCCCGCCGGTCAACTGGATTGAGGGGCATGATATTAAATGTCACCTCTATACCGAAATGTCGGAAGCCAGACCGGAAGAAACCGACGGAAGCGAGGTGCAGGCATGAGCGTGCCGCTGATTGAAACCAAAAACCTGCAAAAGTATTTTCCGACGCCGCGCGGAATGCTGCACGCGGTTGACGGGGTGAACCTGGCGATTGAGCGGGGAAACACCCTTGGTGTCGTGGGCGAGTCCGGATGCGGCAAATCGACGCTGGGCCGCGTGATCCTGCGTCTGCTTGACGCAACCGGCGGTGAGGTCCTCTATAATGGGGAGAACATCCTCACATACAACAAGCAGCAGATGCTTCAGATGAGAAAGAAGATGCAGATCATCTTCCAGGATCCCTATGCATCGCTCAACCCCAGAATGACGGTCAGTGAGATCATTGCTGAGCCGATCAAGGTCTGCCAGACCATCACCGATAAGAACGAGATGATGGATAAGGTCTATGAGCTGATGGATACCGTCGGTCTTGCCCAGCGGTTTGTCAACACCTATCCGCATGAGCTGGACGGTGGCCGCCGTCAGAGAATCGGTATTGCCCGTGCGCTGGCCCTCAATCCTGAATTTATCGTCTGCGACGAGCCTGTTTCGGCGCTGGATGTGTCGATTCAGGCGCAGGTTCTCAACCTGCTGATGGATCTGCAGGATCAGCGTGGCCTGACTTACATGTTTGTCACTCACAATCTGAGTGTCGTCAAACATATCAGCACCGAGATCGCAGTTATGTACCTGGGGCAGTGCGTCGAACGGGCCACATCGGATGAGCTGTTTGCAAATCCGCTGCATCCCTACACCCAGGCACTGCTTGCGGCGATCCCGATTCCGAATCTGAAGAACCGCGGCAAACCGCGCCAGACCATTCGGGGCGAGGTAACCAGCCCGATCAATCCCAAGCCGGGATGCCGGTTTGCGGCCCGCTGCCCCTATGCAACGCCCGAGTGCACCGCGCAGGATCTTCAGTTCAAAGAGGTTTCCCCTGGGCATTTTGTTTCCTGTACCAAATATCAATAAAGAAAAGAGGAATTGAAAATGTCGTCACTGTTAGAGCGGATCGCGGCGATTGAGCCGGAGTTGATTGGTTACCGCCGTCAGATCCATCAGCATCCAGAACCCGGATTTGAGGAGAAGGAGACGACCCGGCTGATCTGCCAGGTCCTCGACGAGGCCAATATCCCCTATCATTCCAACGGGGATAAGACCGGTGTCATTGCTACGCTGACCGGCGCCAAGCCCGGAAAGGTGGTGGCGCTGCGCGCCGATATTGATGCGCTCAAGCAGACCGAACAGACTGGCCTGGAATTCTCTTCGCAGGTGCCCGGTGTCTGTCATGCTTGTGGACACGACATTCATACTGCCACCCTGATGGGTGCGGCACGGGTGCTGTCGGAGTACCGCGATCAACTTTGCGGGACGATTCGTTTCCTGTTCCAGCCTGCTGAGGAGACGCTGGGAGGATCCCGCAGCATGATCGAGAACGGTGCGCTGATTGACCCGCCGGTCGATTATCTGCTTGCCGCCCACACCTGGCCGGATATGCCTGCCGGCAGCGTCGGGGTACGCAAGGGAGGCATGCTGGCTGCTTCGGACCACTTTGTTATCACCGTCCGGGGCAAGAGCGGCCATGCCGCGCATCCGCACCGCTGCATCGATCCCATTGTGATCGGCGCCCATATCATCACCGAGCTGCAGACCATCGTTTCCCGCCGGGTAGCGCCGGTTGATTCGGCGGTCGTTTCGATCGGCCGTCTGACCGCTGGTAACGTCTCCAATGTTATCCCGACGGAGGCTGTTATGGAGGGCACCGTGCGGACCCTTGATGCCGGAACCCGCGAGAATATCCGGGCCTGGATGGAGAAGATGGTCACCCTGACTGCCGAAGCGATGGGCGGCGAAGCGCAGCTGGATTATGAGTACGGCGTTCCGCCGGTCTTCTGCGACAGCTACATCGTCGACTGCGTCTCGCAGGCGGTCACCGAGCTGCTTGGCCCTGATAAGCTGCTGCAGGTTCCCACTCCGTCGATGGGCGGAGAGGACTTCTCCTTCTACATGGAGAAGGCGCCGGGCGCCTTTATCCGACTGGGAACGGCGGACGAGCGTCCTGAGAGCAAGGGCGCACTGCACAGCCCGACCACCGTCTTCAACGAGAAGGCGATCGCGACTGGCGTGGCGGCTCTGGTAGGAACGGCATTCCTCCTCACCGGAACGGGGCTGGATCCGCTCAAGTGAGATAAAATCTTTGTCAGAATCCTCCCCTTTCGGTTTGAATGTGTTATAATAAAGCAAGAGCGGTCCTGCGGCGGACAAAAGCTGCAGGGCCGCGCTTTCAAAATAGGAGGAAAGGGGGGATGGGGGTGCTGCGGCTCAGGGTGGCAGGATTCGTTTGTACGGTAGCAGCCGCTGTCGGTCTCAGCCTCAGTGTCTGTGCCGCGCAGACGCCGGTGATTGTCGGTTTTGACCCCAATTTCCCGCCCTATCAATCGCTGTCCAGCGACGGGACAGCCGTGGGGGCGCATGTCGATCTCCTGGCGCGGATCTCCGAGATGGCAGGCCTTCAGATTGAGTATCTTCCGCTGGAGAGCGGATATGCCTGCCGCAATGCCCTGCAAAACGGGGAGGTCGACATTGTACTGGGCTCGGTTTACGGGGGGAATATACAGCCGCGCCTCTTCAGCGAGAGCCAGCCGATCTCCCAGTCACAGTTATGCATGTTTGCTCCCCGGGCCCGTACACGGGCTCTCTTCAGTTCGAATGTACCGATAACGGCGGCCTACCAGGCGGGAACGGTGACCCCGTCCTTTCTCAGCGCCTTTCAGACGATCCGCTGCATCGCGCTGTCCAACCAGATCGAGGTTATCGACAGTGTGATTGAACAGCGGGCCGATGTCATGATCGGGGTGAAGAGCAGCATTGAATATCAGCTCAAGGCGCGGCAGCTGGAGGAGACCTACGGCGTCGCCAATAACTATATGCTGCCGATTGAATTCTGTATGTTGGTCCGGTCAGAGGATCAACGGCTGCTCAGAAGCCTGAATTCGGCGCTGTATGAGCTGCGGATCAGCGGCGAATATGAGACGATCATGAATACCTGGGTGGCGGATGAGAGTCAGCGCTGGCACGACGTTCTGATCCGGATTTTGCAGGTAGTGGCCATTCTTGGAACGACGGGGCTCTGTCTGGTGCTGTTTAACGTGCGGCTGAATATGCTGCTCAAGCGCCAGGTCGCCGAAAAAACGGGGGAGCTTGCCCAGAAGAACCGGGAGCTGGAGGAACAGATTGAGCAGACCCGCAAGAGCAACGAACTGCAGCGCTATATTGTTCACAGCAGTCCGAATGCAATCGTAGTCTTCGGAGCCGATCTGAGGATCACCCTTTTTAACGAGAATGCCCGGATGCTGCTGCATGCCCCGCAGATGCAGATCGGCTCTTCCATCACCGAAATACCGGTGATCATGCGGCTGATTGGGGAGCGGATCGATCAGTTCGATGTTCCGGGCCTTCCGTCCCCGCTGTGGGAGGAATCCTTTGAGACGGAGGATGGCTCCAAGGTCACCTACCGGGTGGGGCTGTACCAGCTTTTTTCTACCCAAAGGTCGGGAAAGGTGGTAAGAGGGGTCAGCCTTTCGGTGCGCGACATCACGCGGGAACGGCAGATGCGGGAGCGGGAAAATGAGCGCGAAAAAAATCTGGCGCTTAACCGCCTGATCGCGGGTATCGCCCATGAAATTCGTAATCCGCTGACAGCGATCAAGGCCTACACGATGATGCTGCCCCACAAGGTGGGTAACCCTGAGTTTCAGGCGCAGATGGCCCGCTATGTGCCGATGGAGGTGGATCGGGTCAACACCCTCATCACCAACCTGATCGACTATGCGAAGCCGCGAACCGCTTTCCGGGAAGAGATGCTGGTCGATGAAGCGGCCGATTCCTGCATCATTTTGGTCTCTCCGCTGCTGCGGGGAAAGGAGATCGAGCTGCACACCGAACTGGCTCCCGATCTGCGGATTTTCTGTGACCGTTCTCAGTTTAAGCAGGTGCTGATCAACCTCTTCTTCAACGCGATCGAGGCAACCGAGGAGAAGGCCAGGCAGCAGGGGCCGCCTGAACAGCCGTCACCGCTTTTCCTGAAATGCTGGGCGGAAGGCAATACCTGCCGGCTGTCGCTGGAGGATCGGGGAATCGGCATGACTCCCGAGGAACTGGCGCATGCGACCGAGGCCTTTTTTACGACCAAGGAGCGGGGGAGCGGGCTGGGATTGGCAATTTCGCGGCAGTATGTGCTGGATAACGGCGGCGAGATGGAGATCATAAGCGAAAAAGGCGAGTTCACAAGGATCACACTGATATTTGAAAGGTACATTCCATGAAACAACGGATCTTGATTCTGGATGATGAAATCAGCATCTGTACGGCGCTGTCCTTTGCGCTGGAGGACCGCTATCAGGTGGAGATCGCAACCGAACCCGCGCAGGCGATGGAGCTGCTCGAGCACAACAGCTTTGATTTCTGCCTGCTTGATCTTCGGATCGGTAAGCACAACGGGGTGGAGCTGATCCCTGAACTTAAGGCCCGCCGTCCGGATATGACGGTCATTGTGATGACGGCCTACGGTTCGATTGAGTCGTCGGTCCAGGCGGTGCGAAACGGCGCATACAGCTATCTGAGCAAGCCGCTTGACCCCAACGAGCTGTATCTGGTGCTGGATCAGGCGGAGGAGTATCGAAAACTCAACGACCGGGTCAAATATCTGACCAGCCAGCTCGCCGAAAACTACTACTACCACGGGATGGTGGGCAGCAGCAGTGCGATGCGGAAGGTCTATGATATGGTTGAGCGGCTTCGCAATGTCGAAACCAGCGTGCTGATCACCGGGGAGAGCGGAACCGGCAAGGAGCTGGTTGCCAAGGCCCTGCATTTTGCAGGAAACCGCGCCAAGGAGCATCTGGCGACGGTCAACTGTGCCGCTATTCCTGAGGGATTGCTGGAGAGCGAGCTGTTTGGCCACAAAAAGGGCGCCTTTACCGGCGCAGTGTCCGATCAGGTGGGAAAGCTGGTCTATGCCGACCAGGGAACGCTGTTCCTCGATGAGATCGGAGATATGCCGCTTCCGCTGCAGGCCAAATTGCTGCGGGTTTTGCAGGACAAAGAATGTAGTCCGATCGGCAGCAATGAGAAGTACAAGCTCAACATCCGGGTCATCGCTGCGACCAACCGGTCGCTGGCAGACATGGTGGCGGCAGGGGAGTTCCGGCAGGACCTGTATTTCCGGCTCAACGTGGTTGAAATCGAGGTGCCGCCGCTTCGGGAGCGTCGGGAGGATATTCCGCTGCTGGTCGAGTATTTTCTCAAGCAGAAGAATAAGAGCTTCGGAAAATCGATCACCGGGCTTTCCCATGCGGCCGCCAACTGCCTGTATGCCTATTCCTACCCCGGGAATGTGCGGGAGCTGATCAATATTCTGGAGCACGCAATGGTGATGTGCGACAATTCCGTGATCGAGGAGTGCCATCTGCCCAAGGCGGTTCAGCATCCGGAGAGCTCCCCGGTTAAGCCGCCGCGCCTGTCGCTGGATGATCTCACCGGATTGACGCTGGAAGAGGTGGAGAAAGAGGTGATCCGGGCGGCGCTCGAACAGCATAACGGGCATCGAGTCCGCACTGCCCAGGCGCTCGGAATCAGCGAGAAGGGGCTGCGTAATAAGATCGCAAAGTATCATTTGTGAACGGGATTGCTTGTGAAAAAGAACCGCGTCCGGCCAATTGGCCGGGCGCGGTTCTTTGGTTTTGATCGGCCGGATCCTTCAGAGCGGATCAGATCGCCGCGAGAGTCTCGTCCTTCAGTTCCACCTCGAAGGTCAGCTCGCAGGCCGCATTGCCGCCCAGCGTCGCCATACCCAGCGCACAGCGGGCATGGCGTCCATTTTCGCCAAAGATCTCGACCAGCAGATCGGAAGCACCGTTGAGAACTGCTGGCTGGTTATAGAAATCCGGCTCGGAGTTGATGTAACCGGTGACCTTGACGAAATGGGCGATGTTGTCCAGACCGCCTACCAGTACATCGAGTACGCCCAGCGCATTGAGGGCGCACAGGCGGGCCGCCTGATATCCTTCCTCCTCCCGGCCGTTGCAGAGATGGCCGGTATACTGGAGGACACCATTGATTTTCGGGGTGTTTCCGGCGGTGAAGACCAGTTTGCCGCAGCGGGATGCACAGACGTAATTTGCGATAGGCGGGGTAAAGCCGGGCAGGGTAATTCCGAGCTCCGCCATCCGTTCCTTGATTGTCATAATGAGCCTTTCCTCTCTCTGTGGTATTGTGATAGGGGTGGTGCGATTATTTCGCCTGCTTCTGCGGCAGCCAGTTCTTCTTGATGTCCTTGTAGACATTCCAGAGGATGGACAGCAGCGCAAAAACCAGCAGGATGCAGCTGATCGGGCGGGTGAAGAAGGTGGTCCAGTCGCCTTTAGCGAGGATCATAGCCTGACGGAAGTATCGCTCGACCATTTCGCCCAACAGCAGTCCCAGCACGATGGGCATTACATCAAAGTCAAGCTTGTAGAGGACAAAGCCAAGAATTCCGAAGACCAGGGTGACCCAAAGGTCCCACAGGTAGCCCGATGAGGCAAAGGAGCCGATCATCGCAAAGATGGCGATGCCGGGGATCAGGAACTTCTTGCTGACCATCGCGATCTTGGCGACCGGGCGCGCAGCGGCCAGGCCAATGATCAGAACAAAGATGTTGGCCAGCACCATCGCGGCATAGATCGGGTAGACGACGTCCATATGCTCGCTGAAGAGCAGCGGGCCGGGGGCATAGCCCTGTACCATCAGGGCCGAGAGCAGCACGGCGGTCACCGCGTCACCCGGGATTCCCAGGGTCAGCATCGGGATCATTGCGCCTCCGGTGACGGCGTTATTGGCCGTTTCACAGGCCGCGACTCCTTCTTCCACGCCGGTCCCGAACAGTTCGGGATGCTTGGAAGCGCGCTTGGCCTCATTGTAGGAGACGAAAGAGGCGATGTTGGCGCCGGCACCCGGCAGAATACCGACCAGCGTACCGATGATACTCGAGCGAATAAAGGTGGGGATCAGCCGGAACAGTACCTTGGTGGGCGGCAGAATCCGGTTGATTCGGCCGATTTCGGCGCGCTTGCCGTCGTCCTTTCCTTCCTCAACCAGGCGCAGGATTTCGGTGACGGCAAAGAGGCCGATAATAACCGGGATCATGTTGACGCCGCTCATCATCCGGACCGAGCCAAAGGTGAACCGCTGGACACTGGTGATGCCGTCCAGGCCGATAAAGCCGACGGTGAATCCGAACAGGCCTGCGATCATACCCTTCACCAGATCCTTCGAGAGGGAGACAATGATGCTCAGACCGAATACCGAGATGGCGAAATACTCCTGCCCGGAAAATTCCAGCGCGACAAAGGCAATCTTCTGCGCCAGGAAGATCAGGACGAAGGCGCTGAGCATACCGCCCAGGGCCGAACTGAGGGTCGCAATGCCGAGTGCTTCACCGGCGCGTCCCTGCTTTGCCATCGGGTGTCCGTCCAGGAGGGTGGCCGCGGCGCCCGGTGTACCGGGGGCATTGATCAGGATGGCGGTGATCGAGCCGCCGTAGATGCCGCCGCAGTAGATGCCGAGCAGCAGTACCAGAGCGGGAACGGCGTCCATGCCAAAGGTCAGGGGGATCAGCAGGGAGATCGCCAGCGTCGCAGTCAGGCCTGGAATGGCGCCAACGACCGTCCCCAGAAAGACGCCGAAGATGACCAAGAAAAGATTCTGAAAACTCAGAACCTCCGCAAATCCGATTCTGAAAAAGTCAGCCATACACATTACCCTCCAAAGATCATGCCGATCGGCAGCGACGCGTTAAAGAAGTTGTTGAACATCAGATAAATCGCCGCCGTCAGAAGCCCGCCGAACAGCACCTTGTAGAGCATGGAGCGCCGGCTCTTTTCCTTGTCGAGCAGAATTGCCATTGCAGTGAGGTAGAGAAAGGTGCAGATGAGAAATCCCAGAATCTCAAGCAGCAATGCGTAAAGCAGCATCGACGCGCAGAACACGAGCATCAGCTTGCCGTTTTTGATCTGGATGGGTTTGGGATTACTGGAACCATTATGCATCCGGACATATTCTCGCAGCAGCAGGAGCAGGCCCATTATCACCATCATCGCCGTGATGATCTTGGGGAACAAGGAGGCGGAGGCGGAAGAGGCCTTCGCCTCCTTGATTCCCAGCGCGGAGATGAAGAAAAATGCGCCGAACACTACGCTGCCAATCCCGATGCTGACATTCTTTTTATCCATTCTGTTCTCCTATGATCGGGTTGGATCGGGTAGGTTGATGCGGTCAGATGAGGCCAAGGTCGGTCAGAACGGTCGTTACGTTTTCCTTGGTGGTGTTCAGGAAGGCCTTGTAATCCTCGCCATTGATGTTCCAGGGATCAATCGAGCCCTTGACGGCGGCGTCGAGCCACTCGGGATCGTTGGCAGCCGCTTCGCAGGCGGTCAGAAGCTTGTTATAGACATCTTCGGGCAGGCCGGCAGGCGCCACGATGCCGCGGAAGGAGCTGTAAACCACATCATAGCCCTGCTCCTTGAAGGTGGGGGTGTCGGGCAGTGCGGCGATGCGCTCGTCGGTCATCGCGCCGAGGCAGAACATTTCACCGGACTTGATGTAGTCGGCGACGGTGTTGTAGGAGATGCAGGCGGCGTCGGTATGTCCGCCGAGAAGGGCAGCCAGCTGCTCCGAGGAGCCGTCATAAGGGACATAGGTGGTCTCGATGCCCATCGCGGCATCGGCCAGCGCGGCGGCCTGATGCCAAACGCCGCCCTCGCCGTTGTGGGAGACGGTAACGGTACCGGGATTGGCCTTGGCGTTGGCGATATAGTCATCGATGGTGTTCCAGTTTTCCGCCATAACGACATAGACGGTTGGCTGCACGGAGAAGCTGCTGATCGCGTCAAAGTCGTCAATGGTGAAGCCGGCCAGCTGCTGTACATCGGCCGTAACGAAGTCAAAGGTGGTCAGCAGCAGGGTATAGCCGTCCGGATCGGCAGCAGCAACCTGTGCGGTACCCACCGAGCCGGTTCCGCCGGTGACATTGGTGACGTTGATGGTGGTGCCCAGTTCCTTCTCAAGATAGCTGGCGTAGAGACGTCCGGCCACATCGGTACCGCCGCCCGCGGACCAGGGGATGACCAGTTCGATCGGCTTGGAGGGATACTCCTCGGTCTTGCTGGAACAGCCGGTAGCCGACAGACAGACCGCCAACAGGCAGATGATGCACAGGAACAAACTGATCGTTCTTTTCATAACAATACTCCTTTTCATCATTGATTTGTGGCCGCATCAACGTCAGTTCTTGACGTTTTTGGGGGCGCCGTCGAGCAGCGCGCGCAGATTTTCGGCGCTGCGGTTGACCAGGTTCTGCCGGGTCTCAAA
>CASEBP010000113.1 GCA_949285275.1 uncultured Oscillospiraceae bacterium
CCGATCAGCATTTGGCTTTGGCACCGCACCGATGTTTCTCATGTACACACACACCGATCCAGGTATGGGATCCGACGGGACGGCAGTAGCGGCAGGAGGCGCAGTCCGGGCAGCTTTCTCCGCTGTCCGTTTCGGCATCATCGCAGGCGTCCTCTCCGATAAACAGGACCGGGCGCCCCTGTTCAGTATAGACCGGATTGCTCACAAAATCCGGATACTCCTCGATATACATCTGGGAAAGGGTGTCGTATCGCAGTGGTATCTCCAGCACGACCCCTTCAAATTCGTAACGCCTGATTTTTTCCATCTTCCACCCTCCCCATGCGGCAGGTACAGGTGCAGTTAACCCTTTTTACTCTAACACGATTCACCGGGGTTGAAATCCTCTGTTTTTCCCAAAAAAGGGACTATCACTGCGGAATCCCGCAGTGATAGTCGGAGGGTAACCTGGTAAGATAAACGCAGAAAACGGGCATGTCTGTCCCCAAAACCGGCCGTCCTCCAAAAAAGGATGCCCGCGGAATTCCGCAGGCATCCTCCCTAACGCAGCATATACTGTTTGAGTTCTTTTCGCTGCTTAATGTTAAGTTTCTGAAGGGTGGTAGAGATGTACTGTTTGACGGTATTCGACGAGATCCCGAGGTGGGCGGCGATCTCCTGATTGGTCCAGCCGCGGGCAGCCAGCATCGCCGCGGCAAACTCGGTGGTTGTGAGATTGTCTGCCACATCCTCCCCGGTGACCGGATTATGGATCTGCCTCCATCCCGACGAAAACCGATAGGTAATGGCGATAATCCGCCGAAAATCCTCCGGCCAGTCCTTCTTCAGAACCGCCTCGAGCATTCCGCCCAGCAGCCCGTGATGTTCCCCAAAGCCCTCGATCAAATCATCCGGCCGGGCCAGATCCCAGGCCTCCAGCAGATGAACCCGCGCCTTATCGGGCTGCTTGAGCCCCATGTAGTCCATCACCGCGACCAGATGCAGGTAGATGCAGGGGATGGGAAAAACCTCATCCTGCATCGCAAAAGCAGTTTCCACAATGCCGATGCTTCGGCCATAGTCCCCCTGCAGATAGGTGTAGTGGGCCTGCACATAGAGGGCAAACATCCGCAGCCCAGGCGGCAGCATCCGGATATTTGCCCACAGCGATCCCGTCTCCGTCGGCAGCGGAAGATGCAGCAGAACCGCTGCAGTCGTCGCAACGAAGATCGCTGCCGCCCGCAGCGAAGGGGGTGTCTCCTCCCCGGAGGTGGCGGCAAGCATACCGCGAAGCTGGGACAACGTATGCCGCACCCGCTGGTTCTGCCCAATCGAGAGATTGGCATAGGCATAGATCAGGCAGGCGGACAGCCGCAGCGCCGGATTGGGATGGGAAAGGTACAGCTCCGCCTGGCGGGCCGCCTCCTCCGGCTGCCCGCTGAAGTAGTAGTACTCCGCCATCGCCACATCTTTCTGCTGGGGATCCGAAATTCCCTGCACATATTCCATGCAGTGCCCCGGCGAAAAGGCGGCGTTCATCAGCGGCATCGGAAAGATATCCGGGCAGGCAGCGGCCTGTCCCTTCTTCTGCGCCAGCTCGGTCTCTTTCTTGCGCTTGCGCGGGTCCGTCGGCTTTTGCGCGTCGGACGGTATCGCCCAAGCGCCGCCAAACTTCACAGCGCCTGCAATTCTTCCGTCAATACAGTATTGCTGGGCAAGCCGCTCCGAGATTTTCCATCTCTGCGCCGCCTCCCGTGCGGTGATATACTCCATATGTCCCTCCGCAGCAACGATCTCACAGCCCTATTATATGCGTTTTTCCGCATAGTTTCAAGGGTATTCTGTTTCTTCCGGAAATTTACCTCATCTTCGCGAAGCGAACAACTCCACAAAAGCTGATCCCCATCCACAAAAAATCCCGGAAAGCCGAAGCTCTCCGGGATCAAAGGGCAGAATCAGCGCTTGCTGAACTGAGGAGCGCGACGGGCGGCCTTGAGGCCGTACTTCTTGCGTTCCTTCATTCTGGAATCGCGGGTCAACAGTCCCGCTTTCTTGAGGATCGGACGCATCTCATCCGAATGCTGAAGCAACGCACGGGAAAGGCCGTGGCGGATTGCACCAGCCTGTCCGGAAACGCCGCCGCCGGCGACAGTGCAGACAATATCAAACTTGCCCAGCGTATCAGTGAGGGTCATCGGCTGACGGACGATCAGCTTGAGGGTCTCAAGGCCGAAATAGTCGTCGATGTCTCTGCCGTTGATGGTGATGCTGCCGGTACCGGGATAGACCCGGACGCGGGCAACCGAATGCTTTCTGCGGCCTGTGCCGTAGAGATAAGGCTTGCTCTCGTACATCGTGGATAGTCTCCTCTCTTATTCGTTCCAGGCCTTGGGCTGCTGGGCGGTCTGCTCATGATTGGCGTCGCGGTAGATTCTCACGCGGGTGAGGGCCTTTCTGCCGAGGGTGTTGTCCGGCAGCATGCCCTTGACGGCAATCATCATGGCCTTCTCGGGATTGTTCTTCATCAGGGCGGCATACTGGATCTCTTTGAGACCGCCGACCCAACCGGTGTGACGGCGATAATACTTGTTCTGCAGCTTGTTGCCGGTCAGAACAGCCTGGGCGGCGTTGATGATCACAACGTGGTCGCCACAGTCAACATGGGGGGCAAAGATCGTCTTGTGCTTGCCGCGCAGCAGCGTGGCGGCAAGGGCGGCGGTGCGGCCCAGCGGCTTGTTGGCCGCGTCGAGCACATACCACTCGCGCTTGATGTCTTCTGCTTTCGGAAGAAAGGTGGACATAAGGGTTGTTACCTCCTTGGATGGTTTGGTCCTTTTTTACAAGTGCTTTTTTATTATAGCGGTGCGATTTTCCCCTGTCAAGCGTTTTTTCATTTTATCACCGCTACATTGCGGCTTTTCTCTCGTTTTCTCTCTGTTTCGCTTTGATTTTCAATCTCCATTCTGTTTTTTCAAAAAAACCGCCGGAAGCAATGCCTCCGGCGGCGGGAAACCACAGCGGTTATGTATCGGGGGCCTGCATCGAGCGAAATCCCTTTCCGATGACCATATTGGCCTCATTGACGATGACAAAGGCGCGGTCGTCGGTCTCGCGGATCAGCCGTTTGAGCCGGTAGAACTCGGTGTTGCGGACCACACAGAGCAAAACAGAGACGTCCCTGCCCTGATAGGCGCCGGTCCCATGCAGGATGGTAGCACTGCGATGCATCTGTTCGATGATCATCTGGGAAATCCGCTCGGGCTGACTGGTCATGATCATCAGGCTCTTGCCCGAATCGACGCCGTTGAGCATCGCATCGATCACCTTGCCGCTGGCAAAGCTCATGATCAGGCCGTACAAAGCGACCTCGATATTCTGATACACAAAGGCGGCCAGAATCAGGATCACTCCATTGATCCCGACCGACAGCTGCCCGGTGGGAATATGGGGATAGCGCTTACGGACCAGTTTGTTGAGGATATCGGTTCCGCCGCCCGACGAACCCTGCATGAAGGTGATTCCGCCGCCGATCCCGTTGAACACCCCGCCAAAGATGGCGGCGAGCAGCGGATCACCGGTGTAGATGGGCGGATTGAAGAAGCAGATATCCACCACGATGCTGTAGATAAATAGCGCGCGCATCGTCTGAAACACAAACCGTTTGCCCAGCGAGCGCCAGGACAGGATAAAAAGCGGAATATTGAGGATAAAGCTCATCGTACCGACCGGCAAACCGGTCAGATAGTTGATAATAACGGTCAGACCGTTGACCCCGCCCGGAACGATCTGATTCGGCACAGCAAAGATCGAGATCGCAATTGCCCAGGAGATCGAAGCCACAATATCCAACGAAATTCCGCATACCTCACGGAGAACCAGGCTTCGGTCAAGCTTCATCTTGTCCCCCTTCTTTCTGCCAAAAACTGTAGTTCCATCATACCCGAGCCGACGGAAAATAGCAAGAGGCAACCGAGAGACCGGACAGATTTTGTTTACTTCCGGCAGCCTTTGCGCGGCGCCGGTCAAGGCCCAATCGGTTTGAAGCCGGTACCCAGCGTTTCCGCGGCGTTGGCCACCACGACAAAGGCCTGCGGATCGATCTCCGCCACCAGCTGTTTGAGCTCAAACAGCTGCCGCAGCTCGACGACGCAGAGCAGAACGGCGCGCGGCTCACCGGTATAGGCGCCGGTTGCCGGCAGCAGCGTGACACCCCGTCCCAGACGGCAAAGCAGCTGTCCGGCGATCTGCTCCCCCTTTCCGGTGACCAGAATCGCCAGTTTGCGGGCGTCCGCCCGGTCGATGATGCCGTCAATCATCTCGGTAGAGGCATAGATCATAATCGCCCCATAGAGCACGGTATCCAGATTGCGGTAGACGGCCGCGGCTGCCACCACGACCGCCAGATCGGTCACCAGGACGATCCGTCCCAGCGAGAGATGGGGATAGCGCTTCTGGATGAGCTTGACCAGAATATCCACCCCACCGGTCGAAGAGCCGCGCATCAGCACCAGCCCCAGACCGCTTCCCACCAGAATGCCGCCGAACAGTGCCGCCAGCAGCGGTTCGCCACGATAGGGAGGCGCCTGGGCAAAAATCCCATCGGTCATCAGCGAAACAAGCACCACCATCCGCA
>CASEBP010000114.1 GCA_949285275.1 uncultured Oscillospiraceae bacterium
GAAATCAAATTACTAAAAAAGAAACATAATTCTAAAAAGTCTTTGACATTTTGCCAAATGTGTTTTATGATGGATAAAAAGAACTTCCAGAATTTACGCCTCTTTCTTCGTGAAAACATCAAATGATAACGACTTGGAGATCAGTATGCTTATGAATACAGGTTCTATGGTTTACAACGACAGACAAACCAGCCAATCTTCGGACAAGCTTCTTCAGATCATGGAAAGTATTGCAACAAGTGGAATGCCGGTGCGCCTGCAGGATCTGTCCGAGCAGGTCGGCATGTCGCAGCCTACGGTGCTGCGATATCTCAACTCCCTGCAAAAAGCAAATTATGTATACCAGGAAGAGAATACCGCTCGCTACGGAATGACCTGGAAGATCTGCAAGCTCACACAAAACACAAATACCTTGTTGAGCCTTCGAATCCTCACCAACTTCTTCGTCAACCAGCTGGCTGATCTCCTGCATCAAGGGGTATGCTTGGTGGTGGAACAGAACTCGGAATGTGTATATCTGGATTGCCTGGATACGGCAGCTTCGATTGGTGCGACCTTGCAGCGCATTGGAAAACATGCACCGCTTCATGCTACCGCCTCCGGAAAAATACTGCTGTCCTGCTATACAAAAGTACAGTTCGATCAGTATATTGCCGAGCATGGGCTTCCTGCGCTCACCGAGCACACCATTGTAGATCCAAATGTCTTGTTCCAACAGCTGCAGGAGGTAAAAAGCCAGGGATTTGCGATGGATGAAGAGGAATGCGAACTGAATTTGCGCTGTGTGTCCATGCCGCTGCGGGATTATTCCGGACGGATTGTCGCTGCAATGAGCATCTTCGGAAATCCCGCCTCAATGACCCACATCAAAATCCAGGAAGATATTCTTCCGGCTCTCCAGCAAACCACATCCCTGATTTCTCTGCGCTTGGGCTATTCCCCTGATCAACAGTCCTGACCTTCTTGTCAGGACTGAGCATTTTGATTCCCCAAACGGATCGTTTTGCTGATATTCCCGTTATTCTCCCTCTTTTGCCAGGAACTGCTCATATTCCTGAGCATATTCTGTCCGCGCCGGGATAAAGATGTCATAATTAAGTACGGGAACGGGGCTGTCATACACATGGATATAATGTTCCGCGTGCGGAGGGATGATCATATATCCGCCCGCCGACATTCTATATTTAACCCCTTCCAGATAGAAATCACATACCCCCGACGCGATCAGGCAAATCTGCTCGTGATCGTGCTTATGCGGATGAACGGGGTGGCCATTGCAGAACTCCATGACCTGGAACGTCGCTCCAGATCCGCAGATCATTTTCTTTCTTCCCCGGTATGTGCCATCTGCAGTGTACTTGGGCATCCATTTCAGCTCATTAAAATTCCCTACGTTTTTCATTTTTCCATCTCCTTTTTAATAATCAAATTTGATTTCAATATTGGTCATAACTTTATGTTAAATATAATATAGTTTTATTTAAAAATCAAACAGGTTTTTTCCTTATCGCATCACATGTTTTATTGTTTTTCCTATATATTTTTTAATATTGTTGGTGATTTTAGTGCATATTTAACAGTTTTGCCCCCGGAATCCAAGCCCTATCAAAACTGAGGAGAAACTACCATGACTTTTCGAAATCTGGAATATTTTTTGGCAGTAGCAGAAGATTTGAGCTATGCTCGTGCTGCTGCGCGCCTATATGTTTCTCAGCAAACCTTGAGCGAGGCCATTCTGCGTCTCGAGGCAGAATACGGTGTTATGCTTTTCCTGCGGAAAAAGCCGCTGGAATTAACTTATGCCGGGAAAAAATTTATGGATTATGCCCAGCATATTCTGCGGCTGAGAGAAGCGCTGGAAAACCAGGTAGCAACCGTTTCCCGTGACGATGAGGGTCTTGTCAGCCTGGCCATGTCATCAGGACGCGGTCAATTATGGCTCCCGTCTCTCATCAAAACCTTTAAACAGCTTTATCCCAAATCCAAATTCAATATTCTGCTTGGCGCGTCAGCCTATCAGGAAAAGTGCCTGATAAACGGCAATGTAGATTTTATTGTTTCCTACACCGAAAAAAAGGAGAGCGGCCTTTCAACGGAACAGCTGATGACCGATGAAATATATGTTGTTGTTCCTCTGTCCGTCATGAAAGATCTGTTCCCGCAGGATTGGCAGGATAAAATCAAACAATTTGGTTTCGGATGCCCCATCGCTGTATTTGAATCCGTACCCTTTTTCCTCTCCGAGCCCGACGCTCCTATCCGTTCCGTCGCCGAAAAGCTGTTCAAGAAGTATCATTTTTCTCCTACCATCGGATTGGAAGCATCAAACTGCGGTTTATTGCTCTGGTCGGCGCTGGAAATGGGGGGAATCTGCCTTTGGCCGGGAAATACGCTTTGGCTGCACCTACAAAAATGCTCCAACCGCATCCAGCAAAATCTCTGCATTTTTCCATTGCATCGCTCTTCTAGCAAGCTGAGAATCTGTGCACAATATTATAGCGACCACTACATGTCCCCTCTGTCCAGAAAGTTTTTAGACTTCATGAAAGATAACATTCCCGGCAGCTCCCCCTATCCCAGCAAAGATTTGCTTGCAGAAAATCATCAGTTTGTCCTGCCCAGCCACTAATTATCTGCCGCATGGTAATGCCGATTTGCACCGACCCGGCTCTTGCCGCATATCGTCCAAGATCATAACCCTGACATAGTTTGTTCTCTTATCGAAAGGGCACGCAAACTATGTCCTTTTTCTTTCTCAAAGCGGCATTCCCCTCTCTGCACACAAAGCTGCGGCCAATGCCCCCTGTCCTGTCTTTGCTATCCGGTTCCGCCGGATGGAATTTTGCATCAAAAATTTAGAATTCTTGCATTTCTGGAAAAATTTTTTATGTTTGAGTTGTATTATTTTCATGGATAAATCGGTTTCACCTTGACATTTTATCCCGAATGATGTTCAATAGTACCAAGGGTTTTCCCCACAAATTTTCCAATTTCGTTAAAAGAGTAACGGAACCCGAGGGAGATCTCTTGATTTAACTTGCAAGACCAGGAGGTTGATCGCAATGTCGTATGATGCAATTTTGCAGGTAGGCAAGGTGGAAGAAACCGCCCGCACCATTCTGCTAAACGCGCAAAGCGAAGCCCGGGACCGGGTTGCCGCTGCACACAGCGCGGCAGAAGAACAGCTTGCGTCGGTCAAAAAACAACTCGCATCGGAAAATGCGGCAGCCCTGACGTCGGAGCAGGAAAAGAATAACGCCTATACGGCCCAACAGCTGGCCGCTTCCGAACAGGACTGTGAACGTCTTAGGCAGCAGGCGGCTTCCCACATGGATGCGGCGGTTGCCAGCATTATGGAAAGGGTAATGGGCTGATGGCACTGGTAACGATGAAACGGCTTGCCGCCGTCGTCCCCGCCGAACGCCGCCGGGCTGTCCTGCGCCGGCTCGCACAGCTCGGCTGCGCCGAGCTTGAGGCGGGGACACCGCAGCTGTTCGCGGAGACAAAGGGAGTCCTTCGGCCGCAGGAGGAAAACACCGAAGCGGCCGCAGCTGTCTCCCGTCTGACCGCGGCCTACACGGCGATCGGCAAGGCCGCCCCGCAAAAAACCCCCTTCTTTGCGCCCCGCATGGCGATCTCCCAGCGGGCGCTCTTTGACCCGGATTCGCTGCGGGAAGCAAATCGGATCGCAGAAGAGATCGAATCGCTCATCCGACAGTCAGAACAGGCTTCGGCTGATATGGCGAGAATCCAATCCCGAATCGCGTCGCTGCGTCCCTGGACCCCGCTCGATCTGAAGCTGGACACCGCCGGAACCGAACATACAGAGTTCTGGATGGGGACGCTGCCCATCGCCTGCGACCTCGAAGCATTGCAGGCCAATCTGCTCGAGCAGGCACCTGCCTCTTTTTTCGAATGGATCGGAAGCGACCAGGATCAGCACTATATCACCCTGCTGGTCCATCGGTCCAACGCCGCGGCGGCATCGTCGCTGCTGCGGGCGGGTGGATTCACTCCGGCGCCCTTCCGGGAGGTCCCCCGGACCGCCTCGGAGGAAATCGCCTCCCTGGAACGGCAGCTGACTACCGCTCAGGACCAGAAGAATCAGGCCGTGCAGATGATCGCCGCTTTTTCTCCGTCCCGGCAGAAGATCGCCGCTGCGATCGACGCCTACACTCAGGAGGCACTGCATGACCGGCTGCTTTCCTCGGTTGGACGCACCGCCCGCACCGTCTATCTCTCCGGTTGGGTTCCGGCCGACGCCGAATCGGCAGTGACCCAGGCGCTGCAGCAGGAGGGTTGCGCTTATGAGTTCCGCGACCCCCTCGATGAGGAGGAACCGCCAACCGCCTACCGGGATAACCGGTTTGTCGAACCGTTTACGGCCGTCACCGAGATGTACGGGACCCCGACCTACCGCAGTATCATCGATCCAAACCCGCTGATGAGCTTTTTCTATTTCGTCTTCTTTGGGTTCATCATGGCTGATGCGATGTATGGTCTGTTGATGTTCTTCGGGTGCTGGTTCTATCTCAAGAAAAAACGTCCCGCCGGCACAATGAGGCAAATGATGACCTTGTTCATGTACTGCGGCGTCTCCACCTTTGTGGCAGGCGTTCTCACCGGCGGCTGGTTCGGCGATCTGGCCTCCGCTGTTTCGGGCGGATGTTTTACCATCCCGGCACTCTGGTTCGAACCGCTCAAAGATCCGATGAAGATGCTGATCTTCTCACTGGGAATCGGCGCCCTGCAAATTCTCATTGGAATGGGGCTTTCGGCCTGGCGCTCGATCCGGCAGGGGCAGCCCCTGGACGCCCTGTTCGATGTCGGCTCCTGGTACCTCGTCTTTCTTGGAATCGGACTGTTTGCTCTGGGGCTTCCCATCGGCGGCTGGCTGATGGGAATCGGCGTCGCCATCCTGCTGCTGACCGGCGGACGGGCCAACAAGGGCTTCGGAAAGGTAACCGGTGGGCTGGGCAAAATTTATAATGTGACCGGCTTTCTCTCCGACCTGTTGTCCTACTCGCGGATCATGGCCCTTGGCCTTTCCGGCGCAGTGGTCGGCCAGGTCGTCAACAAAATCGCCACAATGGCAACCGGCATTCCCGGCGTGATTCTGTTTGTTGCCGTGTTCCTGTTCGGGCACATCTTCAACCTCGCAATCGGATTGCTCGGCGCCTATGTGCACACGTCCCGACTCCAGTATATCGAGTTTTTCGGGCGGTTCTTCGAGGACGGAGGCCATCCGTTCCGGCCGCTGAAGAACAATACAAAATTTGTGGAAATCGTTAAGGAGGATTAACACCATGAACGCTGTCACTGGATTTCTCAGCTCGATCTTCACCGGTCAGACCTTTGCCCTGCTCGGCGCGGCGCTCGCTATTGCGCTGGCAGGCACCGGTTCGGCCAAGGGCGTCGGCATCGCCGGTGAGGCGGGCGCAGGTGTTCTGTCGGAAAACCCTGACCGTTTCGGCCGTGTGCTGCTGCTGCAGGCCCTTCCCGGTACCCAGGGAATTTACGGCCTTCTGGTCTCCTTCCTGATCCTCTTCGCTGACGGTGTCATCCCCGGTACGGTCAGCCTGGCTCAGGGCATCGGCTACTTCTGCTCGGCGCTTCCGATCGCGATTGCCGGCTATTTCTCCGCCATCGCGCAGGGCCGGGTTTCGGCGGCCGGCATGGGCATTGTCGCCGCCAAGCCCGAGGAATCGATGAAGGGCGTTATCGCTGCCGGTCTGGTCGAGACCTATGCGGTGCTTGCGCTGCTGATCTCGGTCCTGATCTTCTTTAACGTCCCCAACATCCTGTGATGAAGGAATCCTGCTATGAACGGATTGGATAATATCTCGAACAAAATTCTGGAAGAAGCCAGGGAACAGGCAAACGCCATCCTCGCCGATGCCGACCGTCAGGCCGCCGAGATAAAAGCCAAGGCCGCAGAGGATGCACAGCGTGAACTCGAGGAGGGACGCCGCGCCATCGAGGCCCGGCGGGCCGATCTTGCCGAAAAAGCACGGCTTTCCGCTTCTCTGGAGCACCGCAGGCTGCTTGCCAACGCCCGTCAGGAGATGATCGGGCAGGCATTTTCCGCCGCACTCGACCGCCTGATTCACCTGCCGGATGAGCAATATCGTCATCTGCTGGTGTCACTGGCCGAGCAGGCGCTCGCCGACGGAGAGGGAGGCGAACTGCTTTTCAACGAGCGGGATCGTGCCGCGCATGGCGAGGCCGTCGTCTCTGCTCTCAACGCCAAGACCCTCAGCGGAAAGATTTCACAGGTCTCCGGCTCGGTGCAGGAAGTGGTGGATACCGTCCGCCGCGGCTCGCTTCCGACACTGGGGACGATTCGGGAATCCTTCCGCAGCGCCGCCGATGGCCTCAGCGCCGGCAAGCTGGTCTCGCTGTCCGACGACTGCGCCGCCATCCCGGGAGGCGTAGTGATCCGCCGCGGCAAAATCGAGCTCAACTGTTCGCTTGACGTTTCGGTTCGGATGCTCAGCGAATCGATGTCCTTTATGGTGAGTCAGCTGCTCTTTCCCGAAGGAGAGTGATCTTCGATGAAGCACCGCGATACCGACTACCTTTATATCAGCACCCGGCTTAAGGCCCGCGCACAAAGTCTCTTCTCCCGCGAGAAACTCAACCGGCTGATCGCGGCGCGAAGCGGGCAGGACGCCATCAAGCTGTTGACCGAAAACGGGTGGCAGCCCTTTGATCCGGATGACCTTGCCGCCTGTGAGGCAGAGATCGCCCGCCAGCAGCAGGAAGCTTTCGAGCTGCTCTATCGCTACGCGCCGGATCGGGGAATGATCGACCTGTTCCGGCTCAAATACGACTACCATAACCTCAAGGCGGTCATCAAAGCCGATGCGCTCGGGGTGGATCCGTCCGGCCTGCTCAGCGCGGCCGGTACCATCCCCCCCGCCACGCTGCTGGCCGCGGCCCGGGAAAAAGAGTACGGCCGGCTGCCCGCCGCAATGAAAGGCCCGGCGTCCGAGGCGGCTGATCTTCTGGCCCGTACCGGCGATCCGCAGCTGTCCGATCTGCTGCTTGACCGGGCGATGTGCGCGCAGATGCTCACAATGGCACAGGATACCGACAGCGAATTCCTGATAGGATATGTTCGGCGGATGATCGACCTGCAGAATCTGCGGGTTCTGGTTCGTGCCTCCCGAGCGAAAAAGGGGCTGGATTATCTGCGCCGTGCGCTCTTCCCCGGCGGCAGCGTGACCGTGTCGGGGGCAACGGGTGAAATCTCCCCCGACTGGCTGCGCGCCAAGTTCTCCCACCCGGCATTTTCGGCTCCCGTTGAGGCCGCCTGCGCCGCGCTGGCGGGACAAAACCTGGCGGCGCTCGACCTGGCCTGCGACAACGCGCTGATCTCCTACCTGCGCGGCTGTTCCCTCGTCCCGTTCGGGGAAGCACAGGTCATCGGATACCTGCTGGCCAAGGAGGCAGAACTGGTGTCGATCCGCACCGTTATGGTCGGACGGCACGCGGGACTTTCCCCCGAACAGATTACAGAAAGGCTGAGGATCAGTTATGTATAAGGCGGCTGTCATTGGAGACCGACAAAGTGTGATGGGTTTCCGGGCACTGGGGCTGACCGTCGAGTGCGCTGAAACCCCCGTACAGGCGGCCGACGCGCTGCATCGGCTGGCCCAGACCGGCCATGCCGTCATCTATATCACCGAGCAGCTGGCCGGACAGATTCCGCAGGATATCGCCCGCTATCTCGATCTGCCGCAGGTGGCGGTCATCCCAATCCCCTCCAAAGACGGGGTACTCGGCATCGGAGACCGGGAGCTGCACCAGGCGGTCGAACGCGCCGTCGGCGCGGATATTCTGCGCTCCCCCGACGAGGACTGAGCCCGGCGCAACTACGCTACGGAAGGAAGGTTTGAACCCTAATGAGCAAGAATGGACAGATTGTCAAAATTGCCGGCCCCCTCGTTGTGGCGAGCGGGATGCAGGATGCAAATATGTTCGACGTGGTCCGTGTCGGCAAGCAGCGCCTGATCGGCGAGATCATCGAGATGCGCGGCGACCGTGCCTCGATTCAGGTCTATGAGGAGACCGCCGGCATTGCTCCGGGAGATGAGGTCGAGACAACCGGCTCCCCTCTCTCGGTCGAACTGGCCCCCGGCCTGATTACCACCATCTATGATGGGATCCAGCGTCCCCTTGAAACGATCTGCAAGATCGGCGGCAACTCGCTGCAGCGGGGCATCGAGGTCCCGGCAGTGGATCACAACCGCAAATGGCGTTTTACCCCGCTGGCCAAGCCCGGCGACCGGGTCATCGCAGGGGATGTGCTGGGGACGGTCGATGAAACGATCGTCGTCAAACATAAAATCATGGTCCCCAACGGCGTCGAGGGAACGCTGCTCGAGATTTATGAAGGGGAATACACGGTCGACGATTCGATCGCGGTGGTCCAGCTGGCCGATGGCTCGAAGCGGGAACTGACGATGCTGCAGCGCTGGCCGGTCCGCGTGGAGCGCCCCTATGAGAAAAAACTGCCCCCTGATATCCCGATGATCACCGGACAGCGTACCATCGACACCTTCTTCCCGATCGCCAAGGGCGGCACCGCCGCCATCCCCGGTCCGTTCGGCTCGGGAAAAACGGTGACCCAGCATCAGCTGGCCAAATGGTCTGACGTCGATATTGTCGTCTACATCGGCTGCGGCGAACGCGGCAACGAGATGACCGACGTTCTGCGGGAGTTCCCCGAGCTGATCGACCCGCGCACCGGCGAAAGTCTGATGCAGCGTACCGTGCTGATCGCCAACACCTCTGATATGCCGGTTGCCGCCCGTGAGGCGAGCGTCTATACCGGCATCACCATCGCTGAATACTACCGAGATATGGGTTACGCCGTAGCAGTTATCGCCGACTCCACCTCCCGCTGGGCCGAGGCGCTGCGTGAAATGTCTGGCCGTCTCGAGGAGATGCCCGGCGAAGAGGGCTATCCCGCCTATCTGGGTTCCCGTCTGGCACAGTTCTACGAACGGGCAGGGCGGGTAATCTGCAAGGGTTCCGAACACCGCGAAGCGGCGCTCGCCGCGATCGGAGCGGTCTCCCCTCCCGGTGGCGACATCTCCGAGCCGGTTTCCCAGGCGACACTGCGGATTGTCAAGGTCTTCTGGGGCCTCGATTCGGCTCTGGCTTACAGCCGACACTTCCCCGCCATCAACTGGCTGAGTTCCTATTCGCTCTATTTTGACCGGCTGCAGAGCTGGTATGACGACCATGTTGGGGCAGATTTTGTCTCCAACCGCCACCGCGCTATGAGCCTGCTTCAGCAGGAGAGCGAACTGAAGGAAATCGTCAAGCTGGTCGGCATCGATTCCCTCTCCCCCGCTGACCGCCTGGTGATGGAAGCCTCCCAGATGCTCCGCGAGGATTTCCTGCAGCAGAACGCGATGAGCGACACCGATTCCTACTGCCCCATTGACAAGCAGTACCGGCTGCTCGCGATGATTCTTCACTACTATGACCTCGCCCAAAAAGCTCTCGAGCGGGGCGCACGGATGAACGCCGTCTTCTCGATCCCCGCCCGCGACCGGATCGGCCGCGCCAAAGACGTTTCGACCGAGGAATACCCGACGGTCTTCGCTGAGATCGACCGCGAGATGGGCGAGCAACTCGAAGCCGCTGTGGGAGGTGCTGCAAAATGATCAAGGAATACCGTACCATCCAGGAGGTCGCCGGCCCGCTGATGCTGGTCCGCGACGTCTCGGGGGTAGCCTATGACGAGCTGGGAGAGATCGAGCTGCCCAACGGCGAGCTTCGCCGCTGCCGCGTGCTGGAAATCGACGGCTCCAACGCCCTGGTGCAGCTCTTCGAATCGTCGGCGGGAATCAATCTGGCCCAGTCGAAGGTCCGTTTCCTCGGTCATTCGATCGAGCTGGGGGTCGCTCCCGACATGCTCGGACGCACCTTTGACGGACTGGGTAAGCCGATCGATGGCGGCGCCGATATCCTTCCGGTCAAGTATGTCGACATCAACGGCACCCCGATGAATCCGGCCGCCCGCGATTATCCGTCGGAGTTTATCCAAACCGGCGTTTCGGCCATCGACGGCCTCAACACGCTGGTCCGCGGACAGAAGCTGCCCATCTTCTCCGGTTCCGGTCTGCCCCACGCGCAGCTGGCCGCACAGATCGCCCGACAGGCCCGGGTGCTCACCGAAGACAGCAAGTTCGCTGTCGTCTTCGCCGCCATCGGCATCACCTTTGAGGAAGCGGATTTCTTCATGTCCGACTTCACCCGCACCGGCGCAATTGAGCGGTCGGTGCTCTTCCTCAACCTCGCCAACGATCCGGCCATCGAACGAATTTCCACCCCGCGTATGGCCCTTTCCGCCGCGGAATATCTCGCCTTCGACCTGGGGATGCAGGTCCTGGTTATCCTGACCGACATCACCAATTACTGCGAAGCGCTGCGTGAGGTCTCGGCTGCCCGCAAGGAGGTTCCGGGGCGCCGCGGCTATCCGGGCTATCTTTACACCGACCTGGCCACGATGTACGAACGTGCCGGCCGTCAGCTGGGCAAGGAAGGCTCGATTACGATGATCCCGATCCTTTCGATGCCGGAGGACGATAAAACCCACCCGATCCCCGACCTGACCGGTTATATCACCGAGGGGCAGATCATCATCTCCCGGGAGCTCTACCGCAAGGGGCTGACCCCGCCGATCGACGTGCTTCCCTCCCTCTCCCGTCTCAAGGACAAGGGCGTTGGCGCCGGGAAGACCCGGGAAGACCACGCCAATACGATGAACCAGCTCTTCTCGGCCTACGCCCGCGGCAAGGACGCCAAGGAGCTGATGACCATCCTGGGCGAAGCCGCACTGACCGATACCGACAAGCTCTATGCCAAATTCGCCGATGAGTTTGAAAAGCGCTATGTCTCACAGGGCTACAATACCAACCGTTCCATCGAGGAAACCCTCGACCTCGGCTGGGAACTGCTCTCGATTCTGCCGGTCGGCGAGCTCAAGCGGATCAAGCCGGAATATATCGAAAAATATCATCCCGCCAACCGCAACAAGCAGAAGGGGTGACGCGCTATGGCAAGGCTCAACGTCAACCCTACCCGGATGGAGCTGAGCAACCTCAAGCGCAAGCTTGCCACCGCCACCCGGGGGCATAAGCTGCTCAAGGATAAGCGCGATGAACTGATGCGGCAGTTCCTTGAGATCGTCAAGTCCTGTCAGCTGCTGCGCCAGGAGGTCGAAGAGGAACTGCAAAAGGCCTACCAGGGGTTTTCGGCTGCGTCGGCACTGCTCTCTCCTGAGATGATCGAGCAGACCTTCCTCTATCCCAAGCAGAGCGTCGAGATCGATATGCAATTCCAGAATGTCATGTCGGTCCGGGTACCGGTTTACGGCATACGCACCAAGACCGACGAGGTCGCGGACATCTTTCCGTATTCCTTTGCGACGACGCCGGCGGAGCTTGACGACTCGGTGCTGCGGTTGTCGGCGCTGCTCTCCAAGATGCTCACCCTCGCCGAGCGGGAAAAAACGGTTAAACTGCTGGCGCAGGAGATTGAAAAGACCCGCCGCCGGGTCAACGCACTGGAATATGTCATGATTCCTCAATATCAGGAGACGATCCGCTATATTCTCATGAAGCTCGATGAAAACGAGCGCGGCAACACCACCCGTTTGATGAAGGTCAAGGACCTGATGCTCAAAGAGGCGGGCTACGGCAAGGAAGCCTAGCGCATCTGCCGAAAATTCTTTACTTTTGTTTCATCCCTTCCAAAGCCCTTCGGCCGCTGCGGCGAGCCGGAGGGCTTGCTTTTTGCCCTATGCTGATAAATGCCTGGCAATGGGGAATCCTATCCCATGCGGAATTTTTCCGTCAGATCGCCCGCAGGAGGGATTTTTTATGAAACATGCCGGGCCGTCTCCGCGCCGCTCCCTGTTCGACCGGTTTCTGAACACCGTCGAATCGGTCGGCAACCGGCTTCCCCATCCGATCACCCTCTTTGCCCTGCTGGCGCTGGGGGTTGTGCTGCTCTCCGCCCTGTGCGCCGGACTCGGGGTTTCCGCCACCGGTGAGATGGTTGACAGCCGAACCGGTACCGTCGGCCTTCAAACCGTCCGGGCCGTCAGCCTGCTCAGCCGGGAGGGGCTCGCCTATATGCTTACCCATGTGGTGAGCAACTTCACCGGATATGCGCCGCTCGGCACCGTGCTGACCGCCATGCTCGGTGTCGGGGTCGCTGAACGCAGCGGACTGATCGCCGCACTGCTCAAAAAAGCCGCCCAGATCACCCCGCGCCGCCTGCTCACCCCGACGGTTATCTTTCTGGGGGTGATGTCCAACATTGCCTCGGATGCCGGCTATGTCGTTTTGATCCCGGTCGGTGCGATGATGTTCGAAGCCTGCGGCCGCCACCCGATGGCCGGACTGGCGGCTGCCTTTGCAGGGGTTTCCGGCGGCTTTTCGGCCAACCTCATCATCGGAACCCTCGAACCGTTGCTCTGCGGCATCACCAACGAAGCGATCCGGATGGTGGACCCGACCTATACGATGCTTCCCACCGGAAACCTCTACTTCATGATGGCATCAGTCGGACTGATTGTGCTGATCGGTTCCCTCGTCACCGACCGTCTGGTCGAACCGCGTCTGCATACCTTCCATCCCTCCGCCGGAGCGGACGGCGAACAGGATCCGCGCAGCCTGACCGCCGAGGAACGGTCCGCCCTGCGCGCCGCCGGCATCGCCCTGCTGATTCTAGTCGCCGTCCTGATTTTGCTGGCAGTTCCGCAGCAATCCTTTCTGCGAAATCCGCAAAGCGGTTCGCTGATTGCCGGTTCCCCCCTGATGCAGGGGCTGATCCCGATCATTGCGCTGTTCTTTCTGCTGCCGGCCATCGTCTACGGCCTGCGGGCAGGGACCTTTTCGGGGGAGCGGGAGGTCTGCGCCGCCCTGGGCGGATCGATGTCCGCGATGGGCGGGTATATCGCACTGGCCTTTGTCGCTTCACAGTTCCTCAGCTATTTCCAGTACACGCAGCTGGGCGCCATCCTTGCACTGCGGGGCGCGGAACTGCTTGGCTCGCTGGGCATCGGAGGAATTGCACTGATGCTGCTGCTGATCCTTTTTTCGGCCTTTCTGAACCTATTCATGGGCTCAGCCTCGGCAAAATGGACCATCCTTGCCCCGGTCTTTGTCCCGATGTTCATGCTGCTCGGCTATACCCCTGAACTGACCCAGATTGCCTACCGGATCGGAGATTCCTGCACCAATCTGGTCACCCCATTGATGAGCTACTTTTCGATGATCATCGTCTTTGCCCGCCGCTATGACCCCAAAGCGGGCATTGGAACGCTGATCTCCATGATGCTTCCCTATTCTCTGCTCTTTCTGCTGGGGTGGTCGGCAATGCTGGTCCTCTGGATGCTTGCCGGTCTCCCGGTCGGTCCGGGCGCAGGGCTTTTTCTATAATCAAAAGGCGCTTCGCACCTAAGCGAAGCGCCTGATTTTTTCATCAGCCAAGCAGTCCCAACACACCGTAGGAGGCTACCCCCATGATCAGTCCTGCCGTTGCAACACCGGCCGCAATCGGCCAGAAGGCCCGCCGCACCGGCATTCCCAGCAGCGTTGCGATCAACGCGCCGCTCCATGCACCGGTTCCGGGAGCCGGTACCGCCACAAACAAGTACAGCGCCAACAGGATTGCCCGGCGGGTTCCGGTTGCCTGAGCCACCTTTTTCTCTCCAATCGACAAAATCTTGCGAAACAGGCCGCCAACCCGGGGCAAACCCGCGCCCCAGCGAAGCACCCGTCCGGCAAAGGGAATCAGCACCGGCACCGGAAGCAGATTGCCCACAACGCAGACCAGATAGACCAGCCAAAACGGATAGCCCCAGCCAATCCCGATCGGAACTGCGCCGCGCAGTTCAATCACCGGCACCATCGACAGCAGAAAAAGAAACAGCAATCGGTACAAAGAACCCCTCCTTTATTCACGGGCAGCATGCAGCTGCCCCAGCAGACCAAAGAAGAGCCGAACCACCGCACGCAGGTTGAGCAGCAGCATCAGCGCAAACATCCCCATTTGAACCAGCATCACCCGCTCGGTCATCTTCATCAGCAGCGCTCCCTGCACCATCAACAGCAGGAAGGAGCAGGCAGTCGGCAGCAGCCGCAGGTCAATCTCGACCAGACGCCGGATGTCGGCCGCACGGATCGCAAATGCCACCAGGCAGCTGATAAGGGTGGCAAAGCTGGCGCCCAGGACACCGGCACGGGGAATCAGCAGCAGGTTCAGTCCGATATTCACCAGAGCCCCGGCGCAGATCGCCACCGGAACGGTAGCGTTGCGCTTGCTGACCATGTAAAAGGAGCCCAGGAATGTCACCAGCGAGGAAAAGATCTCCCCTACCACCAGAAAGGGAACGTACTGCCAGGATTCATAGTAGGACGGCGCATAGAGAATTCGGGTGATCGGTTGGATCAGCATCATAATCCCAGACCCGGCCAAAAACAACAGGGTCAGATAGTAATCGTAGGTTTCGGAGTAAAACTCGGAACTGCTCCGCCCTTTTCCCGATTCACTGACGGCGGAAATCTGCCACGCCTGATAGAAAATCGCCGACACGATGGTCAGCAGCGACGGAATCTTGTGGGCGGTCGCCAGCATTCCGGCAGCGGTATCCCCACAGAACCAGGTGACCATATACCGGTCCGAAGCGCTGACAATCCACCAGAACATCGTCGTCGGGATCAGCGGAACCGAATAGCGAAGCATCTGACGGAAGAGCTGAGGATCCGGTCGGGAGAACTCAAGATATCGCCCCAGACGGGCTACCCAGAACAGAAAGAGTATCGAAAGGACATTCGAGCCGATAATGGATCCGACATAGCCGTAAAGGCCCCAGTGGAGTCCGGACAGAAACAAAATATTGAGCCCGATGGTCGTAAAGGTCGCAAAAAAGCCGTCAAAGGCAAACAGCCGGACATAGCCCAGCGACCGGACGAACTGGGCGCAGACGCTTTTGAGCATCCCGAACAGGACATATGCGTAAATGATCAGCGTATAGGGGGCGAGCATATCGATCGCCAGCAGAATCGGACAGGCGGCAATAAACACGACAAAGCCCGCCAGCACGGTACGGATTCCGATGGTGAACACCTGCGAACGGCTGACCGAACGATCCATTGCAAACCGCAGGATCGCCTCGTTGATCGAAAGCATCACAAACGGCATCAGCAGATTGCAGGTCGTGGTGATTCGGTCGGAAATGCCAAACTCCGCGGGAGTGAGCATGCTGGTATAGTAGCGCAGCATGAAAAAAACCAGCAGCTTGGAGGAAAAAGAGCCGATGGCAAAGATCGCCGTATTGCCAAGCAGCCTGCCATATCGTCCCATCGGATTCCCCTCCTTTTTGCCGTTTTGTGCCCGGCGTCTGAACCGGTCTTTCGCCCCGCACTGCTGTGGTGAATCGGCGGATTTCATTATGCCATGTTTTCCCGCCGAATTCAAGGGAGAAACCATTTCATGCATATGAAAACCCGCGCCACCCTCTTCCCCATCGGAAGATTTTGTGGTACAATGCTTAGCGTCAACTGATACAGGCGACGGGAGCGGGCGTTCTGCGGCCGCTCCTTCCTTTCGCTGTGTTCGGGCAACGGCGTCTTTCCGGCGCTGCGGGGGGACAGTTGCCGTGTCAAGATCGGATCGAACTGAAAGGAGACTTCCCACATGTTTTCGGAGCTGCTCGTGCTCTACTTGCTCTTTTTCCGGATGGGGGCGGTGACCTTTGGAGGCGGCTATGCCATGCTTCCAATTCTGCGTCGTGAAATCGTCCAAAACCATCAGTGGATGAGCGAAGAGGATATCATGGATTACTACGCCCTCAGCCAGGGACTTCCCGGCATCATCGCCATCAACGTCTCGGTCTTCATCGGCTACCGCAGGCGCGGAATTCCCGGAGGCGTAGCATCCGCATTCGGAATGGTTTCCCCCTGTATCATTATTATTTCCCTGATCGCCTTCTTTCTTTCCAATTTCCAGGACAACCCCTATGTCCGCAGCGCACTGGCTGCCATCTCGGTTTGTGTCACCGCGCTGATCCTCGACGCCGTCATCAGCATGTGGAAGAAAGGGGTCAAGGATCTGCTGGGGATTGTGATCTGCTTTGCAATGCTTGGCCTGAGTCTATTCACCGGAATCTCCCCCATTCTGTTGGTGATTGTCTGTGCGCTGATCGGTATCGTCGCGCAGAGCATCCGGCGTGCCCGCTCGATCGAGGGAGGTGACGCGAAATGATCTACCTGAAGCTGTTCTGGGAATTCCTCAAGATCGGCCTCTTCGCCGTGGGCGGCGGAATGGCAACGCTGCCCTTCCTGCAGCGCCTTTCCGAGAGTACCGGCTGGTATCCTCAGTCGCTGATCACCGACATGATCGCCATTTCCGAATCTACACCGGGACCCATCGGCATCAATATGGCTACCTATGTCGGCTGTAATGTCGCCGGCTTCTTTGGCGGCGTGGTTGCCACCTTGGGCGAGATCCTGCCGTCTATTGTGATCGTCGTACTGATTTCCAAGTCCCTAGACCGTTTCCGCAGCAGTACGTTGGTTGGGGATGCCTTTTACGGCCTGCGCCCCGCGGTCACCGGCCTGATCGCTGCCGCCGGAATCAGCGTTATCCAGACCTCGGTGCTTCATTTCGAGCTCTACCGGCAGAGCGGCCTGCTCTCTGATCTGGTAGATGTTCGGAAAATTGTTCTCTTCGTCGTCGCCTTCATTGCGATTAAAAAATTGAAGCTCCATCCCATCTGCTACATCGCCGCTTCCGCTGTTATCGGGGTGGTATTGGGTTTCTAATGCTATTCCCCAGAAAAACGGAGGGCCTATAGGCCCTCCGTTTTTCTATAAATTCCCCTCTGTCCCCTTCCTTTATGTTAACCGTTAATGATCCAGCCTCCATCAACAACAGCCTTCTATATAATTATCTCCAAATTAAATTGTGCATTTCATACACAACCCCCATCAAACATCC
>CASEBP010000115.1 GCA_949285275.1 uncultured Oscillospiraceae bacterium
CACTGATAGTCGGGCTGATCGAGCCGAAGTAGTGATCCTCCATCTCCTGGCCCTTGGGCGGCTTCGCGCCGAAGAGGGTGCGGCCGGTATAGATCAGATCGGGGCGCTTTTCATAGAGCGCACGGGGAATCAGAAAGTATTCCTGTTCGCAGCCGGCGGTTGCGAGGACCCGCCCGGCCTCAACCCCGAACAGCTTGAGAATTCGCAGTGCCTGCCGGTTGAGGGCCTCGTTGGAGCGCATCAGCGGCGTCTTTTTATCGAGTGCCTCGCCGCCGTAGGAGCAGAAGGCGGTTGGGATGCAGAGGGTGCGGTCCTTGATAAAAGCCGGGGAAGTCGGATCCCAGGCAGTGTAACCCCGCGCCTCGAAGGTGGCACGCAGTCCGCCGGAGGGAAAGGAGGAGGCGTCTGGTTCGCCGCGGATCAGCTCGCTTCCCGAGAAGTCCATGACCGATTTGCCGTCAGGCAGCGGGGAGAGAAAGCTGTCATGCTTTTCGGCGGTGACCCCGGTCATCGGTTGGAACCAATGGGTGAAGTGGGTCGCTCCCTTTTCAACCGCCCAGTCCTTCATCGCGCCGGCGATGACATCGGCGAGAGCGGGGGAGAGGGGCTCGCCGGCCTGGACGGCGCGGCAGAACTCGCGGTAGCTGATTTTGGGGACCCTGGCCCGCATCACGCTGTCGTTGAATACCATAGTGCCAAACAGTTCCGGTACACTGGACATGATGGAAACCCTCCTGTATCATTCAAATTTCGGTCGAAATACGCAAAAAAGGCGCCGCGAGCCGGAAAGCTCACAGCGCCTTTGCTGTTTATGGGTGATATTATATCTGCTCGAATGCCTTCTGTCAACGGGTTTTTCAAAAAAAAGAAAAATGCGCTTCCTATTTTTTCTTTGATCGGGTATAATCGGGGATGGAACAACAGGAAGGATGCGGGTGGATTTCCTGCAGGAAACCCGCCTTTCCCCACGACGGGAGGACGAACGACGATGCGATACAGCGAACATGATGTGCTGGACTTTGTCCGGGAAAACGATGTGAAATTTATCCGGCTGGCCTTCTGCGACCTGTTCGGGATTCAGAAGAACATCTCAATTACCGATCAGGAGCTGCCCCGGGCGTTTGAGGGGGGCATTTCCTTTGATGCGTCGGCGGTAGAGGGCTTTCTCAACGTCGACCGCTCGGATCTCTTCCTTTTTCCCGAGCCGGATACCCTCGCGGTGCTTCCCTGGCGGCCCGGCCGGGGAAGGACGGCGCGGCTTTTCTGTGAGATCCGTCACCCCGACGGCACCCCGTTTGAGGGGGACGGCCGGTATCTGCTGCGGCGCGCCTGCGAGCGGGCCAGAGGGATGGGATACCTCTGCCAGATCGGGCCGGAGTGCGAATTCTATCTCTTTGAGCTGGATGAGAAGGGAAACCCCTCCACCCTGCCGATTGACAACGCCGGCTATCTGGATGTTGCGCCTGCTGATCGGGGCGAGAATATCCGGCGGGACATCTGCCTGACCCTCGAGGAGATGGGAATCGTCCCTGAAAGTTTCCATCATGAGCAGGGACCAGGGCAGAATGAGATCGATTTCCGTTATTCCGATGCGCTGACCGCCGCCGATCAGGTTGTGACCTTCAAGGGAGCGGTACGGACGATGGCCGCTCAGAACGGCATGTATGCCTCCTTTTTGCCCAAGCCGATGCTTGACTGCCCCGGCAGCGGGATGCATGTGAACATGTCGCTGCTGCGGGACGGGCGCAACGTTTTCCAGAACATCCCCGGGGAAAGCAGCGAGGAGGCGGATCAGTTCCTGGCCGGAATTTTGCTGCGGGTGCGGGAAATCACCGCGCTGCTCAATCCGCTGACCAACTCCTACCGGCGCTTCGGCTCCTTTGAGGCGCCGCGGTATGTCACCTGGTCCCATTCCAACCGCTCTCAGCTGATCCGGATCCCGGCGATGACCGGGGAGTACACCCGCATCGAGCTGCGATCCCCCGATCCGGCCTGTAACCCGTACTTCGCCTTTGCACTGCTGCTGCATGCGGGGCTCGATGGCATCGAGGGGAAGTTCGCGCTGCCCGGTCCCTGTGAACAGGATCTTTATCACGCCGATCCGGCGCTGCTGGAGCGCTTTTCACAGCTGCCGGCCAGCCTTGGGGAGGCGCTCGATCTGCTTGAGCAGAGCGATTTTGCCCGCCGGGTTCTTCCGGCCGATACACTGGAGAAATTTATCCGGGCCAAGCGCCGGGAACAGGCCGCTGTACTCCATGCGGAGGATTCGTTCGGGCTGGAGCACCGGACCGATTTTCTGCGCTACTGACAGGATAGATCCGCTTTGACAGGGAGGGATGCGATTGAACAGGACGCTGCTGGTTTCTTCCTCCGCCGCCGGCGCGCGGACGGTGCGGGAATTGCTCCCGGCCAGAGACTACGCCCCGGTCATCGTCGCCGCAAGCGGCACGGAGGCGCGCCGGCTCTGCGCCGGCAGCGAGTTCGACCTGGTAATCATCAATACCCCTCTGTCCGATGAGTTTGGCCAGGAACTTGCGTCGGGCATCTCGGCCGATTCGGCGGCAGGAGTGCTGCTGCTGGTGCGGGGAGAACAGGCCGACGAGATCGCCGCACAGGTGGAACCGGCGGGTGTCTTTGTCATCCCCAAGCCGGTATCCCGCCCGTTCTTCTTCCAGGCAATCCGGCTTGCCGCTGTTTCGGGCCGCCGGATGGCCGGGCTGCTTGAGCAGAACCGCCGCCTGCAGGCCGCCCTGGAGGAGAGCCGTTTGGTTTCCCGTGCCAAATGTGCGCTGATCCAGTGCCGGCTGATGACCGAACCGCAGGCCCATCGCCTGATTGAAAAACGGGCGATGGACCGCCGGATTCCCAAACGGCAGGCTGCCGAGGAAATTTTACAGGAACTGGAGATGTAACCGCCCGATTTTTGCAGGGAATCGGACGGTTTTCTCTTGCCAAACGGCTGGAAGATGTGTTACAATTTCCTGTGTATTGAAAATCTTCAGACAATGGCGTCGGAAGAGATTTTTTGTCGACGACAAAATCTCAACCGGCGTTTTTTTGGAGAGATGCAGATCGCTTGCGGAAGGACGGGACCGATGATGGAGAAAAAGACCCTTCATTTTACCAAAATGCATGGGTGCGGCAACGACTATATCTATTTTAACTGCTTTGAGCAGACGGTAGAACATCCGGAGGCACTCAGCGAGCGGCTCTCCGACCGGCATTTCGGGGTCGGTGGGGATGGCATTGTGCTGATCTGCCCGTCGGAGCATGCCGACGCCAGAATGCGGATGTTCAATGCCGACGGCAGCGAGGGAAAGATGTGCGGCAACGCGACCCGCTGTATCGGAAAGTATCTTTATGACCGCGGGGTTGTCAAAAAGGAGGTCATTACCCTTGAGACCCTCAGCGGTATCAAGACGCTGCGGCTGACGGTGAAGGACGGCGCTGTGGAATCGGTGCAGGTTGATATGGGGGCGCCAATTCTCGAGCCGGATCGGATTCCGGTGCGTCTCGACGGGGAGCGGGCCATTGAGGTGACCGCCCAGTTGGCGGGAGAGAAACGGACCTTCTCCTGTGTCTCGATGGGGAATCCCCACTGTGTGATTTTCACCAAGGGGGTTTCAGGACTTGATCTCGAGCGGATCGGCCCCGGCTATGAAAATGATCCCCTCTTCCCCGAGCGGGTCAACACCGAGTTCGTCGAGCAGCTCGGCCCGAATCTGCTGCGGATGCGGGTCTGGGAGCGGGGCAGTGGCGAGACCCTCGCCTGTGGCACCGGCGCCTGTGCAGCGGCGGTTGCGGCGGTACTTTCCGGTCGGTGCGGCATGGGGGAGGATATCACCCTGAAGCTGCGCGGCGGCGATCTGGTGATCCGTTACACCGGGGAGACGGTGCTGATGAGCGGCGGCGCCACCTTTGTCTTTGACGGAACGGTGGAAGCCTGAATCGGCTGGCCGGAAAGGGATGATGCAGCATGAATAAATATATCTTTGTCACCGGCGGGGTTGTGTCGGGCCTCGGCAAAGGCATTACCGCCGCGTCGCTCGGGCGGCTGCTGCGGATGCGGGGGCTGAAGGTCGCCGCCCAGAAGCTTGACCCCTATATCAACGTCGATCCCGGTACAATGAGCCCCTATCAGCATGGCGAGGTATTCGTCACCGAGGACGGCGCCGAAACCGACCTGGATCTTGGGCACTATGAACGGTTTATCGACGAGGACCTCAACAAGTATTCCAATCTGACCACCGGGAAGGTTTACTGGAACGTTCTGAACAAGGAACGCAACGGC
>CASEBP010000116.1 GCA_949285275.1 uncultured Oscillospiraceae bacterium
AAGGCAGAATTTGGTGTAAAATGAAACCATTGATGACAAGAAGGGGGATTTTCGGTGACAAGTTGGGGACAGATTGCGCTGACATTGGCAGTGGGCGGATGTTTCGGCTGGCTGATGCTCAAAAAGAAGGTACCGGCAGCCGTTCTGGTTGGGGCAATCTGCGGCTCCACCCTCCTCAACATCTTCACCGGTACTGCTCTGATGCCTTCCAACGCGAAACTGGCTGCCCAGATCACGACCGGCGCTTTCCTCGGATGCGGGATCACCCGGCGGGATGTCCGCAACTTTCCGCAGGTGGCCAAGCCGTTTGCGGTTGTGATGGCCAGCTTTCTGCTGCTCAATTTCATTACCGGCTTTCTCATCTGGAAGTTCAGCCCGCTTGACTTCATTACCTCGATGCTTTGCTCGATGCCGGGAGGGGTCAGCGATACCCCGCTGATTGGGATGGATATGGGGGCGGATGTCCCGAAGGTCACCGTGCTGCAGTTTATCCGGATGGTTTTCGGGGTGGGCGCTCTGCCGGGCATCATTCTGCTGGTCGACCGCATGGAAACCAAACGTCATCCGCAGCAGGAGGTTCAGGTCTCCGGTGAACCCGTGGCTCCGGTTGCCAGCAGCGAGGGCCACACTGGTACCCGGGTGTCACTGCTGCTTACTCTCATTGTGGCGGCACTGGGCGGATTTTTCGGCAAATGGATCGGCGTCGCGGCTGGTGCGCTGACCTTTTCGATGATCTTTTCGCTGATCTTCAAGCTCGGACTCTATCCCAAGGCGCATTGCCCGCTTTGGCTGCGCCGGATTGCCCAGCTGTTGTCCGGCTGCTGTATCGGCAGCAGCATCGCGCGGGAGGATATCTTCGAACTGCGGTTTCTGGTCCTTCCGGCGCTGTTGTTGCTGTGCGGCTATGTGATCAACTGCATTGTGATCGGCCGCCTGCTTCACCGGGCCTTTGGCCTGTCGCTGCGGGAGGGGATGCTCTCGGTCTCCCCGGCCGGTGCAACCGAAATGGCCTTTGTTGCGGCCGATATGGGGGTCAACAGTCCTAATCTGATCGTTCTGCAGCTCTGCCGGTTGGTCGGCGTTATGGCGATCTTCCCGCAGGTCTTCCAGCTGGTGATGCGGCTGCTGTAATTATGCGAGGAGGATGCGTGTGATGGAAAAACCGACCGAATATACCCTGACCTGGACGGTAACCGACGAAATGACCGCCAAACGAATCGGCGGTGCGGGATCAAAGATTCTTTCCACCCCTAATATGGTCGCGCTGATGGAGGCCGCTGCCCTCGAGCTGGCCAAAGCGTATCTCGATGAGGGGATGAACACGGTCGGCGCGGAGATTCACTGCCGGCACCTCGCCCCTACGCCGGTCGGCATGAAGGTGAGCGCTACCGCCCGCCTTCGCAGCATTGAGCGGAGAAAAATGTGGTTTGATCTCGAGGTCAACGATGAAAAGGGCAAATGCGGAGAAGGCTCTCACCTGCGGATCATGATCTCCAATCAAAAAATCGGGGAGAAGGCTGCACAGAAGGAATCGTGACAGAGGCGCCGGATCGTCAGAGATTCCGGCGCTTTTTGTGTGGACCCTCTTTTGAGGCGTCCCGCCACAAGCAGAAATAGTGCCGCCTGGACTGACGGTCCGGAAACGGCAGGAGGACAGACAAGGAGGATTTTTATGATTCGGGTGGATCTCAACAGCGATCTTGGCGAGAGCTTCGGTGCCTACACCATCGGGATGGACGAGGAGATCCTCGCCTACGTTTCATCGGCCAACGTCGCGTGCGGGATGCATGCGGGGGATCCGGTTGTCATGGAAAAGACCGTAGCGATGGCTGCCCAGTCGGGGGTTCGGATCGGGGCACACCCCGGTTTCCCCGACCTGATGGGCTTTGGCCGGCGGAATCTGTCGGTTTCCCCGGCGGAGGCCAAGGCCTATGTCAAATACCAGGTCGGCGCACTCCTCGCCTTTACCCGGGGACAGGGGGTCGCGATGCAGCATGTCAAGCCGCATGGCGCGCTTTATAATATGGCGGCGGTCGACCAAGCGCTGGCCGATGCGATCTGTGAGGGGATCCGCGAGGTCGATCCGTCGCTGATCCTGCTGGGGCTGGCTAACAGCCGAATGCTCGATGCAGCCCGCAAGGCGGGACTTCGTGCGGCGTCGGAAGTTTTTGCCGACCGGGCCTATCGGGATGACGGAACGCTGATGCCCCGCAGCCAGCCCGGTGCTGTCATCCACGATCGGGAACTGGCTATCACCCGTACCGTGCGGATGGTCACCGAGGGGGTGGTCGAGACGGCCAGCGGGAAGCTCATTCCAATCCAGGCTGACTCGATCTGCGTACACGGGGACAATCCGAGTGCGCTGACCTTTGTGCGGGAGATCCGCAGTGCCCTCGAGCGGCAGGGGGTCGAAATCCGTCCGCTGTCCGATTGAGCAGATGGCGGGGATCGCTGGAAAGGAGATGGCTATGGAAACGGTACGATTTTTGACGGCGGGGGATACCGCGCTGACGGTGGAGTTCGGCAACGAGATTCGTCCGCAGATCAATGCACAAGTTCGGGCGCTGCATCTTGCGCTGGCACAAAGCCGCATTCCGGGAATCACCGAGACGGTCCCGACCTACCGGTCACTGACGGTTCACTATCGCCCGGAACAAATCGGCTTTTCGGCGCTCTGCGATGCGCTGCGTGGCTTGCTGGATCGGCTCGGGGAGATGCAGCTGCCGCCCGCTGAGGTGGTGGAGATCCCGTTGCTCTACGGCGGGGAGGAGGGACCGGATCTCGCTTTCGTCGCCGAGCACTGCAACCGGTCGGTCGAGGAGGTCATCCGGATCCACTCAGCCCCTGAATATCTGATCTATATGCTGGGCTTTACGCCCGGATTTCCCTACCTGGGCGGGATGGATCCGGCGATTGCCACCCCCCGGCTTACAACCCCCCGGGTGCGGATCCCCGGCGGTTCGGCCGGCATCGCCGGAGACCAGACGGGCATCTATCCGATCGATTCACCCGGCGGCTGGCAGCTCATCGGCCGCACGCCGCTGCGGCTCTACGACCCCGGCCGGGAGAATCCGATCCTGCTGGAGGCGGGGCAGTACCTCAAGTTCCGCCCCATTGACCGGTCGGAGTATGACGAGATCGCCCGGCAGGTCGAGCAGGGTACCTATCGCCCGCGCCGGTACAGCAAGGAGGGACTCTGATGGGAATGAAGTTTCTCAGCGGTGGCCTGCTGACTACCGTGCAGGACGCCGGACGGTTCGGCTATCAACAGTTCGGGGTGCCGGTTTCGGGTGCGGTTGATCCACGTTCCCTTGCGCTGGCAAATCTGCTGGTCGGCAACGACGAGAGGGAAGCGGCGCTGGAGATCACGCTGCTCGGGCCGTCGGTCGAGTTCACCGCGTCCAATGTCATCGCCCTGACCGGCGCCGATCTCTCGGCCACCCTCAACGGCGCACCGCTTGCGCGCTACTGCGCGGTGAGGGTCAAGGCGGGAGACCGGCTGGCCTTTGGCGCGCCGAAGGCGGGATTTCGCGCCTATCTGGCGGTGGCGGGAGGCTTTGCCCTTGAACCGGTGATGGGCAGCCGTTCGACCTATCTCAAGGCCAAGCTTGGCGGGCTGGAAGGGCGAAAGCTCGGTCGGGATGACCTGCTTGCCTTCAGGGCACCGTCACAGGCGGCCGGGGGCGAAAGGATCGAGCCGGAAGATTTCTCGGGGCAGGAGCGGACCCTGCGGGTGGTGCTCGGGCCGCAGGACGACGCCTTCCCGCCGCAGGAGGTCCGGCGGTTCTTTGAGAGCGTCTATACCGTGACCGACCAGTCCGATCGGATGGGGAGCCGGCTCGATGGCCCGGCCATCGCCCACATTGGAGACGGCAATATCATCTCGGACGGGATCTCGTTTGGAGCGATCCAGATTCCGGCCGACGGCAAGCCGATCGTTATGCTGGCTGACCGGCAGACGACCGGTGGTTATACCAAAATCGCTAACGTTATCACCGTCGATCTCCCCTTGATTGCCCAGAGCCGCCCCGGTGACCGGATCCGGTTTGTCCCGGTCGGCATCGAGGAGGCTCAGAGGCTCTATCTCGCGCAGCGAGAGCGGTTTGACCGGCTCCGGGAGCAGCTTCGTCCCGCGCCGACGCGGCCGGGACGGGTCTTCCGCGCCTGGGTTGAAGGACGGGAATACCTGTGCACCGTGACCGAGTGCTGACAGCAAAGGCCCCGGAACCCTGATGGGCTCCGGGGCCTTGTTACAGCGGTTATTGCGGGCGGACCGGCAGCGGACGGCAGGCCGGTTTGCAGTGGTTGAAGGGGGCGAGTGCTTCCCTGGCACCGGTCAAGGTGTAGAGTCCAAGAAATTCCGCCGAGGCGCAGAGCTTGTCAGCCAGGCTGACAACCGCCGATTCCCGGTGGGTCGGAATCTGGCGCAGTGTGACCGGCCACATATGCTTGAGGATGATATCCCGCTCCAGCTCCGAGAGGCCGAACCGTTTGGCGTTCTCCAGCGCCATCTGTGGGTGGATCAGCAGCCGCTGCCACGGGCTGATCCGCATTGTGCGCCAGTCACAGAGGTAGAGGTCGTGAAGCAGCCCGGCGCGGGCGGCGGCTGTCCGGTCGAGGCCCCAGCGCCGACAGAGGACAAAGCTCAGGTAGGAGACAAAAATACAATGGTCGAGGCAGCTGATTCCCGCGGCATGCTGCGGGATCCGCTCCATCTCCTGTACCGTCGGATGGCCAAGCAGGTCGGCGACGCAGGCGTAAAACTCTTCCAGGATCTGGGGATTCCAGATGGGAACCGCCCCCTTTCTTCTCTTCCTACTATTATACCGCATTGTACCTCGAAAAGGCAGCCCCGGAAAAATTTTCTTCTCCTTCTTTCAACCACCACACAGCGATTGCCAGCTGCCGGTTTTTGTGCTATGATAGGGTTCGCGAGCAGACCAGACAGCGGCGTGCCGCCTTCGGGCGCGCATGAGGAAAGTCCGGGCTCCACAGGGCGGGATAGCTGCTAACGGCAGCCGAGGGTGACCTTAGGGAAAGTGCAACAGAGAGATACCGCCCGCCTCACGGCGGGTAAGGGTGGAAAGGCGAGGTAAGAGCTCACCGGCGTTTTGGAGACAAAACGGCCCTGCAAACCCTATCCGGAGCAACACCGACAGAAGGCGATACGGCGGCCCGTCGTGCCTTCGAAAGCGTGGCTGGAGCTGACGGGGCAACCCGCAGTCGAGATAGATCGTTGTCCAAGACAGAACCCGGCTTACCGGTCTGGTCGCAGAAGGCGTCCCGCTTTGGCGGGGCGCTTTTTCTTTGCCCAAACGGAGGGGAAAGCGAATGAATGGCGGCATATCGCCTCATACTAGCTGCATAGCAATAGAAGGAAGGGGGAGCCGGTCTTCCCGCTCCTTCGGCTGGAGTGGAAAGAAAGGGTGATGTCATATGCTGCTGCACAGGGAAGGATCCGCTGCCGCCGACGGCGCTCAGTTGCGCCGCGAATGGATGGCCGAACTGCGGAAGATTCAGGCTCAGCTGGAACAGAACGAACGGTATTTCAACATGATCTGCGACTTCGACATGACCGAGGCGAATATCCATGAGCGCAGTGCGCTGCAGATGCGCTATCGATATTACCTCAACCTGATCCGGGAGTATGACCGGGCCAACCGGCCGCCACGGACCGAAACGGTGTCGCTGATGACGGTTCCCTGAAACGGAGGCGATGGGATGCAAGTCTATTTCTGGATCGTCCTTGGCGCAGCGGGCCTGACCGTCCTGCGCTTTCTTGGACGGGGCCGGGCGGTTCGGGCGCTGCTGCCGTCGTCGGTTGCGGGACTGGCAGGTCTCCTTGCGACCCATCTGACCCCATCGCTCTCGGTGCTGCTCGGGATCAACGGTTTTACCGTCTGCGTTGCGCTGCTGCTCGGGCTGCCCGGCGTCATCGGGATGCTGCTGCTGCGGGCGGCCTGCCTGCTGTGAGAAAAAACCCCCGGCCTTATGGACCGGGGGTTCGCTTTTGCCGGAATCAGGACGCCGTCTGCCGCATGGCGGCCAGTTCATCGCGTACCAGCTGCTCGGTCAGCGCGGGGAGGGCCTTCCAATCCTCCCGGCTGTAGCCAGAGGTGTCGATCGGTGGGAGAATCCGCATCCGCACCGCTGCCGGGTGGATCCACAGGCTGTGCTTGCCCATCAGCCGGTTGCTGCCGTCGAGAACGAAGGGGACCACCGGCACCCGGTTTTTCTGGGCAACCCGGAAAGCGCCTGCCTTGAACTCCCCGACCTCGCCGGTTTCGGTGCGGGTTCCCTCGGGAAAGATGACCATTGAGTAGCCGGCGGCTACCCTGTCGGAGGCTTCGGCGAGGGCTGCCGCCGATGCGCGAATATTTTCCCGGTCGAGAAAGACGCAGCCCAGCTCCCGCATCCACTGGCGGATGAAAGGAATCCGGTCGATCTCCTTTTTGGAGACCAGCCCCTTGGGATCGCCGAGGTAGCCGATCGCAAGCGGGATATCAAAATAGCTCTGGTGGTTGGACACAAAAACAGCCGGCCCCTCAGGAAGATTGTCAAGCCCTTCAACGGTGATCCGGGCTCCTGCGGCGGCGAGCAGACGCCGGGCCCAGTTGTGGATGACCCGTCCGGAAAGCAGATCGTGCTCGAGGATCCGCCCCTGCCGGCGCAGCGAGCGGATTCGCCAGCGGCAGGGCTCCACGACGATCAGGTAGAGCCAGAAATAGAGAAACCAAAGGATGGTACGCATAAAACCTTTCCTTTCGCTGCCGCCGGTGCGGCGGGGTTAGTGGGTGGAGCGGTGCAGCTGAGCAAATTCCGTCTTGGGATGGACAATCTTCTGCGCGCTGTAGAGACTGCGGTAGCCCGAGAGCATATAGCTGATTGCGACGGCAAGCAGAAAATATTCCGGGGCGGCAAAGCCGAACAGCTCGAAGGCGAGCAGCAGCGAGACGACCGGGCAGTTGGTTACCCCACAGAAGACGGCGATCATCGACAGTGCTGCCGCAAGAGAGGGGGAGATCCCCAGCAGTCCTCCTGCCGTACAGCCGAAGGTGGCGCCGACAAAGAGGGTCGGGACGATTTCACCGCCCTTGTATCCGCTGCCGAGGGTGACGGCAGTGAAGATCATCTTGAGCAGAAAGGCCGCAGGAACGGCATATCCTTCGGCAACCGCCCGCTCGATCAGGTGCATGCCAGCGCCGAGGTAATCATGGCCAAATAGTACAGCCCCCAGACAGACCAGCGAACCGCCTATGATGATTCGCAGGTAGGGGTTGGGGAAGATGCTCTGAAACAGGCTGCCGGTTTTGTGCAGAACGGCACACATCAGGATGCTGACTACCGCACAGAGAATCGCCAGCAGCGCTACCCGCAGCATCAGAAGCAGCTCGGGATCGGTGTCGGCCAGGGCGAATCGCTCGGGATGCAGCCCGAACTGCAGGGCGATCCCGTAGGCGATCAGAGACGAGACGGTGCAGGGTACCAGTGCGGTGTAGTAGATCATACCGATGCTGGCCAGCCCCAGCGGGAAAATGGCGGCCGCGATCGGGGTGCCGAACAGGGCGGAAAAGCCGGCGCTCATCCCGCACATGACCATGATGTTGCGGCTGTGGTCCTCGATCTGCAGTCCGTCCCCCAGCAGCTGCCCGAGACTTCCGCCCAGCTGCAGCGCCGCGCCCTCTCGCCCGGCCGATCCGCCGCACAGATGGGTCAGAATGGTCGAGATGAAGATCAGCGGAGCCATACGGGAGGGAAGGTTCTCCTCCGAGCGGGCGGCTTCGATGACCAGATTGGTGCCGCGTGGGTTGACGCTGCCGGAAATCCGGTAGAGAAAGACGATGACCGGACCGGCGAAGGGCAGCAACCAGACGATCTGGCTGTGGGCGTTGCGAAAATCGTTGACGTAGAGAAGGATGTGCCCGAAGAGGGTGGCCGCTCCTCCGACAAAACATCCCACAAGGACCGAGAGCAGCACCCATTTGGAAAAGTTTCTGCTGTAGTAATTAACACGGCGGATTCCGGTGGTTTCGGACGCCTGATTCATGACCTTCTTCCTCCTGCTGAAGAATGGTTTGATTCTGATATAACAGTGTATCGCATCAAAAGGGGGCTTGTCAATTGGTCTGGCAGCTTTTGCCGGGAGGTCCCCATCGCCGCGGGTTGAAGATTTTGCCCGGGTATGCTATGATATCCGAAAACCCAAACCAACCGGAAAAGGGGGAGACACGATGCCGGTGCTGCGCTTTGTCGTACCGCCCGAGTGGGACGGCAGGCGGCTGGCTGCCTTTTTGCGCGGCGTACACGGTGTCTCCGCCGCAACGCTGCGGACTGCCCGCCGGATTCCGGGCGGCCTGACGATGGATGGGACCGCTATCCGCACCGTCGATCCGGTGCGTGCGGGGGCCCAGGTAGCAATGTCGCTGCCCGACGCCGACCGGGAACAGAGTTATCGGCCCTACGCCGGGGCGCTGGCCGCGCCGGTCCTCTACCGGGATGATGATCTGATCGTGCTGGACAAGCCTGCCGGAATGCCCTGCCATCCGTCCAAAGGCCACCCCGACGACACCCTTGCCAACTGCTGGGCTGCCTTGCCCGGTATGGCGGGACGCGCCTTCCGCCCAGTCGGACGGCTCGACCGGAATACGTCGGGGGCGGTGCTCTGTGCCTGCCATCCGCACAGCGCCTACTGGTTCGGACTGGGCGGACATCGCCCGGATAAGACCTACCTCGCGCTGCTCGACGGTGACCCGGGTCGGGACGCCTTTACCGTCGATCTCCCGCTTACCCGCGACGGGGTGGGGGAGGACCACCGGCGGCTGCCCGATCCCGACGGCCTGCCCGCCGTCACCCACTGCCGGATACTGCGGCGGGCAAACGGATATTGCCTCGCGGTACTGCGGCTTGAGACGGGACGAACCCACCAAATCCGTGCACATATGGCAGCGATCGGTTGCCCGCTGGCGGGGGACCTGCTCTACGGCGGAAGCACCGAACTGATCGGCAGGCAGGCGCTGCACTGCTGGCGCATCGTCTTTCAGGGGCCATTTGGCGGACAGGGGGAGGCGGTTTCGCCGCTCCCCGAAGATTTCAGACGAGCGGCATTGGCGCTCTTTTCCGATGAATGTTCTGTTTGGCTGGCTGAGAAAGAGGGAATCGTATCATGGTAGTACTGATGCTGGGCGATGTGGTCGGACAGAGCGGCTGCGAGGCGGTCCGACGCCTGCTTCCGGGGCTGCGGCGGGAATACCGCGCTGATGCCGTCGTCGTCAACGGAGAGAACTCCGCCCAGGGCAACGGGATCCTGCCGGTCAGCGCCCGGCACCTCTTTGATTCGGGTGCCGACGTCATCACGACTGGAAATCATGTCTTCCGCCGCAGGGAGATCTATGAGCTGCTCGACGAAGGCAGCGGGATTATTCGCCCCGCCAACTACGCTGCTCAATGCCCCGGTACGGGGGTGTTTGTGCTGGATCTGCTGCGCTGCCGGTTGGCAGTGGTCAACCTGATGGGTACCGCCGGGCTCGAGCCGCTTGCCAATCCGTTCGAGACGATCGATCAGATTCTGGCGAAGCTCGATACCCCGCTGATTCTGGTCGATTTTCATGCCGAGATGACCTCCGAAAAACGGGCACTCGGTTTTTATCTGGATGGACGGGTCAGCGCAGTCGCCGGAACCCACACCCATGTGCAGACGGCCGACGAACAGCTGCTGCCCGGTGGAACCGCCTATATTACCGACCTGGGGATGTGCGGGCCGGTGCAGTCGGTGCTCGGAGTCAAGCCCCAGCAGGTGATTGCCCGCTTCTGTACCGCGATGCCCACCCGGTTTGAAAACCCGTCGGGCGGGGAACAGTATGTCTGCGGGATGGCGGTTACCCTCGATGAGCGCACTGGCCGGGCAACGGCAGTGGAGCGAATTTCCCGGATCATTTCACTGCCCGGGTGATCCGCCAGGGACATTTTTGAAGGAACTGTTTCCTTTTGCCGGCAAATGTGAAAACATCCGATCTTTTTGTTGCAACGCCGGCCGCTTTTCTTTATAATGAAACCGTAGACGGTCACGCGGCGCGGAACATCCGCAGGCCGCTTTGCAAAGGAGGAATCTTCATGATCCGAGTGGAAAACCGTTTGGGAACGGTCGGCGTCTCCAATCATTTTTTCGCCCAGCTTGTCAGCCATGCGGCGTCGAGGTGTTTCGGGGTGTCCGGGATGATGGTTTCCGGCCCTTCGCAGGGGCTGCGGAGCATCACGGGCGGTGAGCTCCCTGACAAGGGGGTCCTGGTCCGCGCCAAGGACGGACGGCTTGAGGTCGAGCTGCATATCGAGGTCGCCTATGGCGTCAATATCGGTACGGTTGTGCGGAGCCTCGTGTCGGAGGTCCGCTATGCCGTCGAGTCGGTCACCGGCCTGCGGGTCGACGGGGTGCATGTCTTTGTCGATGCGATGAAGTATGAATAACGGGCCGGTCCGCCGCGCCGGCTGCCATGCGGCGGGAGATCAGTGAGGAGAGTGAAGGGTTTGAACTTGTTGCAGGGAAAAACGCTCCGGGATGCAATCATTTCGGGGGCGAACCATATCGCGAACAACCGCCAGCAGGTTGATGCGCTCAATGTCTTCCCGGTGCCGGACGGCGACACCGGAACCAATATGTCGATGACCATCTCCGCCGCCCGGCGGGAGCTTGAACTGCTTGGAGATAACGCCTCGGTCGAGGAGGTCTCCCGGACGGCTGCCTCCGCGTTGCTGCGGGGTGCGCGCGGCAATTCCGGGGTTATCCTCTCGCTGCTCTTTCGGGGTATCTCCAAGGGGCTGGCGGGCAAGCGCGCTGCCTCGCCCGCTGACCTGGCCAACGCCCTGGCGTTGGGGGTGGAGGCCGCTTACAAGGCGGTGATGAAACCCACGGAGGGAACCATTCTGACCGTTTCCCGTGCCGCCGCTGAGAAGGCCAAGGAGGCCGCTGGAGAGGCTGGGGAGGATATCGCGGCCTTCTGGAATGTGGTGACCGCCGCTGCCTCCGAGATGCTCGACAAGACGCCCGAGATGCTGCCGGTCCTCAAAAAGGCCGGAGTGGTCGATGCAGGCGGAAAAGGCCTGCTGATGGTTTTTGAGGGTATGGCCTCGGTCATCGGCGGGGACGGGATCATCCCATTGGGTGGAAACGAAGCCGCTGCAAAACCGGAGGAGACGGTGGCCTATTTTGAGGACGACGATGGCTTCTCCGGCGAGATTACCTTCACCTACTGCACCGAATTTATCGTCGTCCGGGGCGAGAACGACCGCAGCCCGCTGGCGCTGCGTGCCTTCCTCGAGACGATCGGCGACTGCGTTGTGGTTGTCGATGACGAGGAGATTATCAAGGTGCATGTCCACACCGACCATCCCGGCAAGGCGATGGAGGAGGCACTGGGCTATGGTATGCTTACCAAGCTTAAGGTGGATAATATGCGGCTGCAGTTTGAGGAGAAGACCTCGAGCGCCCGCAAGGCCGCCCGCGCCCCGCAGGGGGATCTGCCGTATGTCAAGCCGGATCCCGACCGGCCGTTCGGTTTCGTCGCCGTGGCGGCGGGAGATGGCGTCCGGCAGCTCTTCCTCGATCTGGGGGTCGACCAGGTGGTGTCGGGTGGGCAGACGATGAACCCTTCGACCGATGACATCCTGTCTGCGGTGCAGGCAGTGGGCGCACAGACCGTCTTTGTGCTGCCCAACAACAAGAATATCATCATGGCCGCCGAGCAGTCGGCCAGTCTGGCTGATCGTCAGGTCCTCGTGCTGCAGACGCGAACCATTCCGCAGGGCCTTTCCGCGATGCTGGCATTCGACGCCGAGCAGGACGCGGATCAGAACTTCCTTGCCATGTCCCGCGCCGCCGGCAACGTCGCCACCGGACAGATCACCTTTGCTGCCCGCGACAGCGATTTTGACGGCCATAAAATCAAGCAGGGAGAGATCCTGGCCCTTGAAGAAGGCAAGATCGCCTTCGTCGAAAAGGACCTTCTCAAGGCCGCCAATAAGCTGGCTAAATCTATCATCCGCAAGGACAGCACCTTCGTCACCGTGATTTACGGCGAAGGGGCGACCGAGGAACAGGCCCGGTCGGTGGAGCAGTACATCCACACGAAGTTCGGCGATGACCTCGAGGTTGCGGTGATCAATGGCGGTCAGCCGGTTTACTACTTCATCCTGTCCGCCGAGTGATAAAACACGGGGCGGCCGTGCCGGCAGGTGCGGCCGCCTCCGGTTGGAAAGGGGGAGACGGGATGGACACCGCCCGGAAAATCCGTGCCATTGTACAGCGCACCCTGCTGCTGGCGCTGATCGGTGCGGCGGTGATGCTGGGGCTGGGAAGAGAGTGTCTGGTGCTGCGCTGGCTGCATATCCCCTGCCTGACCTGCGGGATGACCCGTTCCTTGCGCGCCTTGCTTCAGCTGGACTGGAGACGGTCGCTGCATTATCACCCGCTGACCGTCCCGTTTTTAATCGGTTTCTGGCTGCTCTTCCATTACGACCTGCTCGGATTGTCCCGGCGGACGATCGAACGGGTGATGGCCGTGCTGGGAGGGGCCCTGGTCCTTTTTTGGGCGTGGCGTATGTTGTCTGGTCCTCAAAGCTGGGCTTTCCTTCTCGCTCCCGGCTGACGGATATTGTGAAAGTTTTCTTGCGCCTTTCTTGACAACCCTGGGTTTGATTGGTATAATATCTGAGTATCTTTGAGCCACTAGCTCAGTTGGCAGAGCATTTGACTTTTAATCAAAGGG
>CASEBP010000117.1 GCA_949285275.1 uncultured Oscillospiraceae bacterium
ATATGTTCCCGTTTTTGGTGGACTTTGGTGGCCTTTCGTCACCAGTCGTCACCAGTCGTGCAACACGCCTCGTTGCGCCTCTCCCATGATACAGGCGGATCAAGGGCTTCGCGAGCGGGCGCGAAAGGCAGTATCCGCCGCGCCGCCGCTTGCAGCGGCCGCCTTTTGCCGCTGGTGCGCGCGTCTGTGCCGCCCCAATGAGGCCCTACAGGGCCGGGGCCGTGAAGATCCTGAAAGGCTTGTCGCGGCCCTGTGTGCGGCAAAGGCGCAATCCTTGCGCCTGCCTTCACAGGGAAAAACCCCTGCGGGGTTTGGCCGCGACCGTTGATAAACCCGTGCAAGGGCGGCCCCCCCGCGCGCCCCTTCGGCAAGCAGGCAGGGCCGATAGCCCTGCCTGTGGCGCGGCTTTATATTAGGCCGGTTGCGCCCGCCCTTGACTGCCGCCTCTACCTAGGGAGAAAACGCAAAGGAGGCATTTCTATGCACGCAAACATCACCAACGCGATCCGAAAAGAGGTCTACCGCCGCGACGGATACCGCTGTGCCCTGTGCGATTCTTCGCAGGGGCTGCAGGTGCATCACGTCATCCCGCGCGGAGAAGGCGGCACCGATTCCCCGCAGAACCTTATCACCCTGTGCAGCTATTGCCATTCCCACGTACACGGGCGACCCCTCTATGACACCGACGTCACCGCCGAAGAGGTTGCACAGGCCTGCGTGGAATATCTCGCTGACTACTACGCCCCGGACTGGAATCCGTGGGCGAAAGGTCGCTGGGAGTGGGGCTAATGCCTCACTCCTGCTGTGGGTTGCTGCGTTGTTGACAAAAAAAGGTGGCGGCCGGCAAGCCCCCCATCGCGCTTTCAGGTGGGTGCCTCTGTCGGCAGCCCTGCCCGCTCGGCCCCCCTGCCGGCCGCGATGAGACAGCCCCCGGCGTGGCCGCCGATGCCGTCCACACTCGGGGGCTGCTCGGCGGTGCTCGGCTTATGCCTGCGCCCGCCTGCTCGCTCGGGGGCCGCTTTTTTGATCGTTGAGGGGGGAAGGTGCGGCCCCCTCGCTCGGGCACGCTGCCACCACATATTGTGGGTGCGAAGGGGGAGGGCACAAAATGTGCGCCTTAGACCGGCTTCCCGGCAAGAATTTCACAGTAGTCCGCGTAGTTCCTCGCTAGCAGCGTCGGGGTGTCGAGACCGTAGGGACATTTGCTCTTGCACTGGTTGCAGTGCAGGCAGCCTTCGATCTTCTTCATCATCGCCTGCGACTCAGGGGTCAGGTGCTTTTCCGAGGGGGAACGCCGGATCATCAGCGACATCCGCGCACAGGTGTTGATCTGGATCCCCGCCGGGCAGGGCATGCAGTAGCCGCAGCCCCGGCAGAATTCGCCGGACAGCATCGTGCGGTCCTGCTCGATGACCGCTTGCAGCGCCGGGTCGAGGGCAGGAGGGTTGTCCCGGAAAGAGAGAAATTCATCCAGCTCGCATTCCCGCTGCATCCCCCAGATCGGCAGTACCCCATCAAACTGCGACAGAAACGCCCAGGCGGCCCGCGCATTGGTCAGCAGCCCGCCGGCCAGCCCCTTCATCGCCACAAAACCCATCCCCGCCTGCTCACAGCGGCGCACCAACGCAATCTCCTCGTCGGTCGCCAGATAGGAAAACGGGAACTGCAGCGTCTCATACAGACCTGAGTCGATCGCCTCGAGCGCTACCTTCATCCGGTGGTTGGTGATCCCGATGTGCCGGACCTTCCCCTCGGCCTTCGCCTCGGCCATCGCTTCGTAAAGCCCGGTGCCGTCCCCCGGCTTCGGGCAGAAGGGCGGGTTGTGAAATTGATATACATCGATGTAATCGGTGCCGAGCTGGGCAAGAGACGTCTCGAGATCCTTCCGGAAGGCGTCGGCTGTCTTGGCCATCGTCTTGCTTGCGAGAAATACCTCCCCCCGCCGCCCGGCAAAGGAAAGGCCAACCTTCTTCTCGCTGTCCGAGTAGGCGCGGGCTGTGTCAAAATAGGTGATACCTCCGTCGTAAGCCCGGCGCAGCAGCGCAACCGCCTCCTGCTCGGAGATCCGCTGGATCGGCAGACAGCCGAAGCCATTCTTTCCGACGGTGATTCCCGTCTGTCCCAAGGTTACCTGCAGCATCTGTCATTCCTCCTCCTTATCTGAGGACTCTGCCATCGAGAATCCTTCTGCCCCATTGTAGCACCAACCCCGCGGGGTGCACAACCCGTTTCTTGCACCGAATCGGGGCCGGCCAAACCAAAATCGGCGCCGGGGGACGGCTTCCCGCGCTTCCCCGCGGCAAGACAGGAAAAAAAGAACCCCCCGCCGGCAGGGCAGGGGGGAAGAAAACCGTCGCTTCAGTGGGGAATCGACGCATAGTCGGTGTCGATGGTGATGACGCAGAAATGGTTGGGATACTGCGCGGCGACCATCCGGGAGATCTGTTCCTTGAGCTGCGAATACCGCATCGCGAAGCCCGGGGGTACGACGCAGTCGAAGATGACGTTGGTGTGGGAGGCCCCCGGTACGATCCGCAGGTCGTGGATGGTCAGCGATGGATCGATGCTCCTGACCGCCTCGCTGAGCCACCGCCGCAGGTCGTCCACCGCCCCGTCACTGGTTACGATCGGGTCATAGTGGATGATCATGTGCAGGCCATCCTTCAGAAAATCCCGCTCGATGTTGTCGATGACGTCGTGGCTGGCCAGAACGTCGGCTTCGGCGGCCATCTCGACGTGGACGCTGCCGAACTGCCGCCCCGGGCCGTAGTCGTGGACCATCAGGTCGTGGGTGCCCAGTACGCCGGGGTAGCTCAGAATCCGCTCGCGGATCCGGCGGACCAGATCGGGGTCGGGCGCCCGCCCCAGCAAGGGGTCGAGGGTGTCCTGTACCAGCCCGAAACCACTATAGAGGATAAAGGCGGCGACGGCCAGCCCCATCCAGCCGTCCAGCTCGATGCCGGTCCGCCAGGAGATCAGCGACGCCGTCAGAACCGCCGCCGTCGACAGAACGTCGTTGCGGCTGTCCGCGGCGGTGGCGATCAGCGTTTTGGAGTCGATGAGCCGGCCTACCCGCCGGTTGAAAGCCGCCATCCACAGCTTGACGAGGATCGACCCCGCCAGTACCCCCGCCGATACCCAGCCGAAATCGACCGGCGCGGGAACCAGAATCTTGTCCAGGCTGCCCCGCAGCAGCTCCACCCCGATCACCAGGATCAGCACCGCGACCGTCAGCCCCGACAGGTATTCGTACCGACCGTGACCGTAGGGATGCTCGCTGTCCGCCGGCTTGCTCGCCATTTTGAATCCGAGCAGGCTGATGACGCTCGACGACGCATCCGACAGGTTGTTGACCGCGTCGGCGGTGATGGACACCGACCCCGACAGGGTGCCGACGGCAATCTTGCCGCCAAACAGCAGACAGTTGCAGAGAATGCCAACACAGCTGGCTACCTTCCCGCAGGCGGTCCGTACCGCGGCGTCCCGGGCGTTGCCCGCGTTGGGAACAAAGCGGCGCAGAATCCATTCGGTCATGTGAATTCCCCCTTTTCCATACGGCCTGCCGCCGTACGGCTCACTGCTGCACCGGATCGGTCGGAAGCTTCTCCCCAGACCGGTTGATGCAGCGCTCCAGCCAGTGACAACGGTTGTAGTAGATGATGAAGATCACGCTCGTTACCGCCCAGCTCAGCGGAAAACTTACCAGAACGGTGAACAGGGTCCGGGAGAGCGGAACTGCGGTCAGAATCCATACGATCCGCAGCAGGCAGATGCCGCAGGCGGTCATCAGCATCGGTGACAGGGCGTTGCCGCAGCCGCGGATTGCACCCGCCAGTATCTCAACACAGACATAGGTGATGTAGTACGGCACCGTGATCGAGACAATCTGTACCCCGATCTCCAGAACCGCCGGGTCGTCGTTGAAGATCCCCAGCAGCGGCCGCGCAAAAAATCCGTAGAGCCCGCTGAGGGTCACCGCCGTCACCGCCGCCATCACCAGTCCCGCCCGTACGCTCTGCCGCACCCGGTCATACCGCTGCGCCCCGAAGTTCTGCCCCGCAAAGGTGGTCACCGAGATGCCGTAGGCCGTCATGATCATCCAGAAAAAACCGTCGATCTTGCCGTGCGCCGTCCAGGCCGCCACCGTGTCGGTCCCAAAATAGTTGATGCAGGTCTGGATGATGATGTTGGCAAACGAGTACATGTTCGACTGCAGCCCCGCCGGCAGCCCGACCAGCAGTACCCGCTGCAGCGGGTTGCGCCGGAATCCGATCCGCCACGGGATAAACCGGTAGCACGCCGGGGTCCGGTTGAGCGACAGCAGGGTCAGCACCGCGCTCAGGGTCTGGGACAGAATCGTGGCCAGCGCCGCCCCCTTGACCCCCATTCCCATCCCCGCCACAAACAGCAGGTCCAGCACGATGTTGGTCAGACAGGCCGCTATCAGAAAATAGACCGGACGGCGGGTGTCCCCTACCGCCCGAAGTACCCCCGCCCCGATATTGTAGAGAAAGGACGGGATGACCCCGATCAGAACGATCCGGATGTAGATCAGCGCGTGGGGCATGACGTCGGCCGGCGTGTCCATCGCCGTCAGCGCCAGCGGCGCCGCCGCCAGCCCTATGACCGTCAGCCCCAGCCCCCCGGCCAGCGCCAGCGCTACCGACGTGTGTACCGCATAGCTTACCTCGCGGTGCCGCCCCGCCCCGTAGAGCTGCGCCACTACCACCGTCGTCCCCGACGACAGCCCGACAAACAGATTGACGATGACGTTGATCAGTACCCCCGTCACCCCGCCTACCGCGCCCAGCGCCTCCTTGCCGACAAAACGCCCCACGATCATCGCGTCGGCCGTGTTGTAGAGCTGCTGGAAAAAGGTCCCGAACAGTATCGGGAAAAAGAAGGCCAGCAGCTGGCGTCAGATCACCCCTTCGGTGATGTTGACCCCCGTGTGCCCCGTTGCCTTCGCATGCATGGCGGTTGCTCCCCCTTTCCCTCGCGCCGGCCCATTCCTCCCCCGGCGCCTGGACAAAAAGGAAACCCCGGCTTCCTGTCGGAGCCCGGAGTTTCCCCTCCGGCACGGCCGTCGACTCGCGCCGCTTCCCTCGGCCCGCCGGACAATACTGCGATTATAGCGCACTTTCCCGCCCTTGGCAAGGGGAGCTGAAAAAATTTCTCCCCCCCTCCTTCGGGCGGTTTTTTGCACCCTTTTTCATGGAATTTCATGAACATTTGTTCTATAATTGCCCTGTAAGGCCGCACGGCCGTCCCCTCTCCCGCGCCCGGCGCATATCCTGTCAGCGGGAGACCCCGTTGGCCTTCCCTTGGGCGGCCGCCGCCCCGTCCGGGCCCCGGCTTTGCCCCCTATCTCGGAAAGGAGGATTGCAGATGGATCTGCAGCAATGGCTTTCGCTTGCTACCGCACTCCTCACCCTGCTGCTCGGCGCCCTCTCCGCCTGGCTGCGCGGCAACCAGCGCATCGCCGCCAGGGCCGCCTCCCTCATCGCACAGGCGGAGGAAGAGTATCGCGATGTCTCCAAGGCCGGAGGCGAGAAGTTCGCCTGGGTGGTCGATCACCTCTATCAGGTGCTGCCCGCGGCGATCCGCCCGTTTGTCCCCCGCCCGATGGTTGAATCGCTCGTGCAGGCGACCTTCGACGCCGTCGAGGGCTATGCCGCTTTGCAGCTCGATAAACTCACAAAAGGAGATCCCCATGAAAGGAATTGACGTCTCGCGCCATAACGGCGCTGTCGACTGGAAGGCCGTGAAGGAAGGCGGCATCGCCTTTGCCATCATCCGCATCGGCTATACCCACTATGAGGGCGGGCTGACCGTCGACGACCGCTTCACCGAAAATATCCAGGGCGCGCTCGCCGCCGGGATCCCGGTCGGGGTCTATGCCTACGCCTATGACCTGAGCGAGGACGCCGCACGGATCAGCGCCGGTAAGGTGCTCGAGGCGGTCGCCCCCTACCGGCTGGAATATCCGGTGTGGTATGACCAGGAGTATGAGGCCAAGCTGCTCGCCCTGAGCAAAGAGCAGCGCACCGGGATCTGCCGCGCCTTCCTCGACGCGGTGCAGCAGGGCGGCTATTACGCCGGGCTTTACGCCTCCCGCGACTGGCTCGAGAATAAGCTCGACGGCGCTCCCCTCGCCGCCTATGACAAGTGGGTCGCCGCCTACCGCTTCGACCTGCCCGAGCCGGGGAGCGAGAAGAGCGGCTATGACGGCGCGCACGGACTGTGGCAGTACACCGTCATCGGCGCCTCCGGTACCCGCGGGAAGGACTTCTGGACCCCCGGCAGCGTCCCCGGCGTCGCCGGAAACTGCGACCTCAACATCGCCTATAAGGACTACCCCGCCATCATCCGCGCCGCCGGCCTCAACCGCCTCCCCTCCCAGCATCCCCCCGGCGACGGGACCGTCCAGATCCCCCGCGCCCTTTGGGACGAGATCCGCAGTACGCTGCTCGGGCTCGGCCAGAAGGTCCAGGACCTTTGATCCCGCCGCCCCGATGGCGTGGCCCCCCCGGATCCCGGGCGGATACAGCGGGAAAAGGCAAAAGCCCCGGCCTTTTGGGCGGGGGCTTCGGGGGAAGGGGGCAAAAAAAAACGCACCGCGGGGCCGGAAGGCTGCGCGGTGCGATGGGGATGGTGGACGATAACGGGCTCGAACCGCTGACCCTTCGCACGTCAAGCGAATGCTCTACCAGCTGAGCTAATCGTCCGTGTCACATTGGCGACGGAAGTTATTATACAGGAGCAGGGCAAAAAAAGCAAGTCCTTTTTGAAAAAAATTTTCCGGCGTCGAAGCGGGGGGAGGCGGGTCGAACCGGAGGGAAGGAAAAAATCGCAAAAAACAGTCGCGCCGCAGGGGCAAATGTGCTATAATAAATCGATCATGCAAACAGGCGGGGAGGGAGACGGATGGTTATTCTGGGGGTGGATCCGGGCTATGCGATCGTCGGCTGCGGGGTAGTGGAATACCGCGCGGGACGGCTGACGGCGCTGGAGGCCCGGGCGATCACCACCCCGCCGCGGGTCCCGTTTGAAAAGCGGCTGGCGATGATCTACCGGGAGTTCTGCGGGGTAATCGAGCGGTTTTCGCCCGAACAGATGGCCATCGAGGAGCTGTTCTTCTCGCAGAACAAGACCACCGGCATCGACGTCGCCCAGGCGCGCGGGGTACTGCTGCTCGCAGCGGCACAGTACGGCATCGAGCCGTTCGAATATAACCCGATGCAGGTCAAACAGGCGGTGGTCGGCTACGGCGGGGCCGAAAAACGCCAGGTAATCGAGATGACCACCCGGCTGCTGCGGCTTGCCGCGCCGCCGCGTCCCGACGACGTGGCCGATGCGCTGGCAATCGCCATCTGCCACGCGCACAGCCGGCCGGCTTCGGGCAGGAAAATCCGCTGACAACGATCATTTAGGGGGGCTGAAAGGATGCTGTATTCGCTGCGCGGGACGCTGGTGGCGGCGGGGCCGGGCTATGCGGTGATCGAGTGCGGCGGGGTGGGCTACCGCTGCGCCGTTTCGCTGCAGACCCTCTCGGGGCTGCCGTCCCCGGGTGCCGAGGCCCGGCTCTATACCCAGCTGCAGGTGCGGGAGGACGCGGTCGAGCTGTTCGGCTTCTGCGACGAGCGGGAGCTGGAATGCTTCCGGCAGCTCATCTCGGTCAACGGGGTGGGGGCAAAGGCGGCGCTGGCGCTGCTCTCCGAGTTTTCCGCCGACCGGCTGGTCCTCACCGTCGCCTCGGGGGATGCGAAG
>CASEBP010000118.1 GCA_949285275.1 uncultured Oscillospiraceae bacterium
CGTTGCGGAAGCTCTTGCCGACCTGGCAGACCCCGAACGGCACCTTGCGGCGGGTGGTGCGCTGGATGTTATTGAAGTTGACAAAGATGCCCTGGGCTGTCTCAGGACGCAGATAGACTTCGGTCGAGGAATCCTCGGTGACCCCCTGGTGGGTCTTAAACATCAGGTTGAACTTGCGGATGTCGGTGAAGTCCGACTTGCCGCAGCCGGGACAGGTGACCTGGTTTTCCCGGATGAAGGCGACCAGCTCGTCGCTGGTCATCGCCTCGATATTGACGTCGGTGCGGCCCTGGGCGGCACACCAGTCCTCAACGAGCTTGTCGGCGCGGTGGCGCATCTTGCAGGCCTTGCAGTCGATGAGCGGGTCATTAAAGGTGGTGACGTGGCCGGAGGCGACCCACACCTCGGGGTTCATCAGGATAGCGGCGTCGAGGCCGACGTTATAAGGATTTTCCTGGACGAATTTCTTCCACCAGGCGCGCTTGATATTGTTCTTCAGTTCCACGCCCAGCGGGCCGTAGTCCCAGGAGTTAGCCAGGCCGCCGTAGATCTCCGAACCGGGGTAGACAAAGCCGCGCCCTTTGGCCAGCGCGACGATTTTTTCCATTGTTTTGTCGGTGTTCTTCATCATGTACCCTCCATGCGTTGCGTTACCCTAGTAGTGTATCCTGTTTCGGTCTGCCCGTCAAGGCAAACGACCGAAAAATCCGGATGTCCGGGCGGTTATTGCTCCTGCGGCTGCCAGCCTTTGCAGAGATCGGCCCAGCCCCGGGCGCCGCAGGCGGTCTCCAGCTCGCTGCAGCTGAGTTCGACGGCGCTATTGGCGCTGCCCGCCGCCGGAAAAACAGTGGAAAACCGGCGCAGTGATTCGTCGAGCCAGATTTCAACCGTCTCGGGAACGGCAAAGGGGCAGACCCCACCGGGGGCATGTCCGACCAGCGTATCCAGTTCCTCGGGGGTGAGCATCTTTGCCTTGGTGTGAAAGTGATCCTTGAACTTCCGGTTATCGATCTTGGCATCACCCGCCGCGACGATCAGCACGGCGTGGCCGTCAACCAGAAAGGAGAGGGTTTTGGCAATGCGGGCCTCCTCGCAGCCCACCGCCAGGGCTGCCAGCGCGACGGTGGCGCTGGAAACAGGGAATTCCCGGATCCGATCCCCCAGTCCGCGGGCCTCCAGATCCTTTCGTACCGCTGCAATGGACATGCACAATCGCTCCTTTATATTTCTTTCCCGGCCATTATACCACCCACTGTCGCCGATTGCATCCCCGCTCGGGCGAAAAAAATAGGTTTTTTGGAAGGAATCCAAAAAAACGGTTGACATTTTTCGGACGAACTGATAAAATATCAAATTGTCAGCGAGACGCCTTCCGGTTCGGCCGTGGCTTCTCCAACCAATTTGCGCGTGTAGCTCAGTTGGATAGAGTGACTGGCTACGAACCAGTAGGCCAGGGGTTCGAGTCCCTTCACGCGCACCAAATGAAGGCCCGGAGCGGTGTGCTCCGGGCTGTTTTGTATATCGTAAAATGGGTGCATCATTTCCGAAGGGAAAAAGGGAAATAGATGAAATTTTCAAAAAACGGTACCTGAAAGCGCGTGCTGTGCTATACTGTAGCTGTCACCGCAGGGACCTGCGGTTCGGCGGTCCGGAATCTGCCGGGTTTGTTGCTTCAAAGGAGCTGTTGCCGATATGAATCCTGCTAATCATTTGCTGATTGCGTCGGTCGTCTATGATGCGGTCTCCCGGGTTGACCCGGGGCTGCTCAACAAGGCGGCCTTCTTTTGGGGGAACATTGCCCCCGATGTCACGCCGACCCAGGCGCTGCGCTCCCATCGGGCGAAGTACCGATTGGAGCTGGTGCACCGCAAGCTCTCCCAGACGCTGCGCGGTGCCGAAGAGGAGGCCGGACGCTGGCGGCGCAGCTATCGGCTGGGAGTGCTGTGCCACTATTATGCTGACTTCTGCTGCTATGCCCACAGCGACGACTATCCAAAGAATCTGCTGCGGCACATGCGCCACGAGCACCGGTTGTCCCGCTATTCACGGCAGCACCGCGGGCTGCTGGGCCGACTGGATTTCGTCTGGGAGGAGCTGCCGCGTGGGGAGGAGGCAATTGGCGCACTGCTCGAAGCCAAGCGCCGGTTTGTCTGTGAACAGAATGCGCGGGGGATCAACTATGGCGTCGAGCTTTACCACGCGATTGAGGCGGGCTGCCTGCTGGTTTTTTCCTATGACGCGCTTTCCGGCAAGCAGGATCTGGCGCGGCTGCTTGAGCCGCTCTGCCTGAGACGGGTGGCCTGACCGAAAACCGGAATAACCTGACGGCTTGTCACATAGGATGGAGACAGAGGGGAAGGAGGTCCGCTCCTTCCCCGTTTTTTGGCAAAAAGCGCTTGAAACGGGGAGATTTCTCTTGACATCGGGCGCGGCTTTTGGGTATAATATCATGCAATGCAATTCGACCAAAGGGGGAGAATCAGGTGTCCAAGATGAAAACGCCGGTCGATGAGATGACCCGCGAGGAGTACCAGAAGCTCCGTGGGGAGCTCGAACATCTCAAGACGGTCGAGCGAAACGATATTTCCGAGAAGATCCGGGTGGCGCGCGGCTTCGGCGACCTGTCCGAGAACAGCGAATACGACGAGGCGAAGAACGATCAGGCGCGGCTCGAGGCGCGGATCAGCCGGCTCGAGGAGCGGCTGAAGAACGCGCAGGTCGTCGACAATATCTCAACCGATACCGTGACGGTCGGAACCAAGGTGGTTCTGCTCGACATGGAATTCAACGAGAAGACCGAGTACCGGATCGCGAGCAGCGGCTCGGGGGACGACAGCGACAATGTGGTGACGGTGGACTCTCCTGTTGGCCAGGCAATCATGGGCCATGCGGTGGGTGAGACGGTAGATGTCAAAACCCCCAACGGCCAGATCTATCAGATGAAGATCCTCGAGATCGGCAAGTAAGACGGGAACAAATGCGGGTAGCTTACCCGCATTTTTCTCAGAGTGGAAAAAAGCGGCCCCACGCGGGCAGGAGGACGATAAAAATGACCGAACAGCAAAGGCCAGATGGAGCGCTGACCCCCGAACAGGAGCAGCAGGACCTGTCCGAACTCGCCCGGATCCGGCGCGAGAAGCTCGAGCAGCTGCGGGCCGACGGCAAAAATCCCTTCGAGATCACCAAATATGAGAGAACCTCCTGTGCGAAGGAGATCGTCGACCGGTTTGACGAGATGGAAAACCAGACCGTACGAATCGCCGGCCGGATTATGACCTGGCGCAATATGGGCAAGGCCAGCTTCATCGACCTGCGGGACGCCAGCGGCCGGATTCAGATCTATATCCGAATCAACGATGTCGGCGAGGAGAGTTATGCCGCCTTCAACACCTGGGATATCGGCGATATCATCGGGGTGGAGGGCTTTGTCTTCCGCACCCGCAAGGGGGAGATCTCGGTTCACGCCAAGGAGATTTGCCTGCTTTCCAAGTCCCTGCTGCCGCTGCCCGACAAGTGGCATGGCCTGAAGGATACCGAGCTGCGCTACCGCCAGCGGTATGTCGATCTGATCACCAGCCCGGAGGTCAAGGATACCTTTGTTAAGCGCTCCCAGATTATCCGGGAGATCCGTTCCTTTTTGGACAAGCGGGGCTACCTCGAGGTCGAGACGCCAGTGCTGCACGCGATTGCGGGCGGCGCGTCGGCCCGTCCGTTCATCACCCACCACAACGCGCTGGATATCGATATGTATATGCGGATTGCGCTGGAGCTGCATCTCAAGCGGCTGATTGTCGGCGGCTTTGACAAGGTCTATGAGATCGGGCGGGTTTTCCGCAACGAGGGCATCGACACCCGTCATAATCCGGAGTTCACCCTGCTTGAGCTCTACGAGGCATATACCGACCTCTATGGCATCATGGATCTGGTCGAGGATCTGATTCATACCGTCTGCGCCAACGTGCTGGGCACCGGCAAGATCACCTATGGCGGGATTGAGCTGGATCTCGACCGGCCGTTCGAGCGGGTCACAATGACCGAAATCGTCAAGCGGTATTCCGGTGTCGATTTCTCGCAGATTACCACCCTTGAGCAGGCGCGTGCCGCCGCGAAGGAGCACCATGTCGAGATTGAGGAGCGGTTCGGGATCGGCAAGATCCTCGAAGCGTTCTTTGACGAGTTCGCCGAGAAAAATATCATCCAGCCGACCTTTGTCACCGAATACCCGGTCGAAATCTCGCCGCTGGCCAAGCGGATGCCCGAAAAGCCCGATTATACCGAACGGTTTGAGCTGTTCATCATCGGCCGCGAGTATGCCAATGCCTTCTCAGAACTTAACGACCCAATCGACCAGCGCGGCCGTTTCGAGGAACAGGCGCGGCAGAAGGCGCTCGGCGACGACGAAGCCTGCGACGTCGACGAGGATTACCTCACGGCAATGGAATATGGTATGCCCCCCACGGGCGGACTTGGCATCGGTATCGACCGGCTTGTGATGCTCCTGACCGACAGTGCGTCGATTCGGGATGTTTTGCTGTTCCCCACGATGCGCCCGTTGCCCAGCAAAACAGAATAATTATTCATAAAAGGGAACGACGTGTCGTTCCCTTTTTCATGGCGACTTTATGAAATATTTATGCTTTGCACCGCCTTTGGCACAATTTCTTGTGCGGGATAGAAAAGCTCGGCCCGCCTCTTTACATCGCCGATCCATTTCGGTATAATAACAGGCGGATACTGGAATTGCGCGCCAAATGGCTTCGGGACGGGGCGGTGGCCCCATCGGGAGTGCCGCCGCGGGGCTGGATAATGAAAAAAGTAATATTATTCGTAAAAAGAGAATGAATATACAAAATCAGGCGACCTTCGGTCGCCGCGGCCAAGGAGGAGCAGTATGTCTATCTACAATGCGGACCGCGCATGGCTGATGCTGGCGGACGGCACCATCTATGAGGGCAGGAGCTTCGGCGCAAAGGGAACTGCGATCGGCGAGGTGGTCTTTACCACCGGTATGACCGGCTGCCAGGAGACGTTGACCGACCCGAGTTACTTCGGGCAGATCGCGGTGCAGACCTTTCCGCTGATCGGAAACTATGGGACCAACGACGATGACGTCGAGTCGGACGACATCTATATGAAGGGGTACATCGTGCGGGAGTGGTGCGATTCCCCGTCCAACTTCCGTGCCACCGAGCGGATCGACAAC
>CASEBP010000119.1 GCA_949285275.1 uncultured Oscillospiraceae bacterium
ATAAAATGAAAAGCCGCTTCGGACAAGGTCGCAGGACCGTGCCAAAACGGCTTTTTCATGGCACGGTCCCACTCAAGCCGGGGCAAACGCATTTCCACGACGGAGATCGGCCATGAGTTAGTATGTCGGAATCACCGCAGGATATACGCCGGGGAGAAGAATCTGTGCGCCCTTGACAGAAAGACCGGGTTTCGGTAGAATAGGGATGCGCCGCTGAAGCGGCAGAATGCTTTGGAGAACCGAAGCGGGGAACCCTTTGCCGCGAGAGTGCGGCCGGATAAGAAAAGGAAAAGCAATCCTGAAGGACTGCGGGCTTTGCCGTATCGTCTGACAGGATTGTTTTTTGTTGGAGGGAAGAAATCATGTGGAAGGAACAGGATCAGAAAAACTGGGAACGCTGTGCTGATTTTCACGGCCACACCTGCGGCGGTCTGGCGATCGGGTTTCAGGCTGCCAGACGGGCAGCGCAGCTGCTGGGGCTGACCTTTTCGCAGGATGAAGAGGTGGTCTGTGTCTGTGAAAACGACGCCTGCGGTGTCGACGCAATCCAGGTGCTGCTCGGATGCAGCGTGGGAAAGGGAAATCTGCTTTTTCGGATGCGGGGCAAGCAGGCATTTTCCTTCTTCTGCCGCAAGACCGGACAGAGTGTGCGGCTGGTACTTCGTCCCATGCCGGATCTGCCCCGGGAGGAACGGCGTGACTGGATCCTCGGCCAGGATCCTGCGGATCTTTTTGAGCAGAAGCCGGTGGATTTCGCGCTGCCCGAACCGGCGCGCCTGTTTGCATCCTACCCCTGTGACTGCTGCGGGGAGATGACCGCTGAGCCGTATCTGCGGCTTGAGCAGGGGAAAAAGCTCTGCCTCTCCTGCGCGCATTCCTACCGCCGGGTTTTTTAGAGCGCGCCCGGAGAAAGGAGATTATGGATGAAAATCATTCGTTGGATTGCCGCCGGGCTGGCGCTGCTGCTGGCCGCCGGCTGTTCGTCCGGCGCGAAAAGCGCCGCGCCCTCTGCGCCTGACGGGACGCCGCAGCATCAGCGGGTGCCGGTTCTGCGCCTGGCGGGAGGGACCGACTGGGGTGCGCCGGGGGTATACCTTCATTCCTCCCGCGGGCCGGGAAATGCCAAAAAGGATCTGATCTTCGCATCGCTGCTCGAGGCGGACGAGACGGGGATCGTCGGCTGGATGGCCGAATCCTGGCGGGTCGACGGCAACGACTATTATTTCACGCTGCATGAAGACGCGAAGTTTCACGACGGCGAGCCGCTGACCGCCGACGATGTGGTCTTTACCGTCGACTACTACCGCCGGTTTCCTCCGGTCAGCAATCCGCTGGGAGCCGGGGAGGATTTTCTGATTGAAAGCTGCGAGGCGATCGATTCCCGGACGGTGCGGATGCATGTGGCGGCGTCGGACGCCACCACCCTGACAGCGCTCGGCGGGTTTGAGATTCTGCCCCGGCACATCTGGGAGACGGTCGAAGACCCGATGAGCTTCCGGGATCCGGAGGCGCTGATTGGGAGCGGAGCCTACCAGTTTTCTTCCTACGACGGAGCGACGGGCAGCTATGAATTCGTCGCCTTCGACGACTTCTGCGCCGGGGAACCGGCGGCCGACCGGATCCAGTTTGTTCCGGTCAGCGACGAGCTGCTCGCCTTTGAAAATGGAGAGATCGATATCGCCTCGCTGCCGGCCGACCTGTACGACCGCTATGCCGCTGACCCGTCGGTCGGTATGATCGAGAAGGCCAACGACATGGGCTACAAGCTGCTGATCAATTTTGAAAAGCGGCCGGAATTTCTCGATTTCGAGATGCGCCGGGGCCTGTACCAGGCGCTCGACCGGCAGGCGGTGGTGGACAAGGTCTTCCGCGGGATGGGGGCGGTCGGCAGTGCGGGCTATGCACCGCCCGGCAGCATCTATTATAACGAAAACTGCGTGCAGTACCCCTATGACCCGCAGGCGGCTGCGGCGCTGTTTGGGGGCAAAGGCCTTTCGGTCCGCCTGCTGGCTGCCAACTCCGGCAACGACGTCAAGATCTCCGAGCTGATCCGCAACGACCTGGCCGCCGCCGGCATCGAGGTCGAGGTCGTGGCCTACGATTCGGCGGTCCGGGACGAGATGGTCAACGCGGGCGAGTACGAGTTTGCACTGGTGGGCAACGGGGGATGGGGCGGAAAGGCGCCGGCTTATCTTCGCACCGTATTTTCCGACCGTTCCAAGAATCAGGGCGGCAATCCGCATACGATGGGGCCGATCGGATACAGCAGCGAACGGATCACCGAGCTGGCCGAGGCCCAGCAGCTGGAGACCGATTTTGACCGGCGGGTCGAATTGTTTCAGGAACTGCAGCTTGAGATCAGCCGGGAGATCCCGCTGATAGTCGTTGCGACCCAGTCGAGCTATTCGATCTATCGCCGGGAGGTCTACGACGGCTGGATGAAGACCTACGACTACCAGCAGGCGGAGCAGAACCGCCTGTCCTACATCAAAAGAGACTGAGCGGCTGGGATCGGACCGGCACAAAGGGAGGGGGATATATGAAACGGAGAGGACGCTGGCTGCTGCTTTCGTTTCTCGTCATCTACCTGGTGAATTTTCTGATCCCCCGCCTGATGCCGGGAGATCCGTTTTCCTACACCTCCTCGGTCTCGGGGGACGATCTGGACACCGGCTACAGTGCCGCCCAGATCGAGCAGCTGCAGGCCTACTACCGGCTGGATCAGCCGCTGGCCCTTCAGCTGCTGGATTCCACCGTGCGGGCGCTGCACGGAGATCTGGGGGAGAGCATCCACTATAAACAGCCGGTGACGGCGGTGTTGGCCCAGCGTCTGCCCTGGAGCTTCGGGCTGATGGCGGTTTCGCTGGCCCTTTCGCTGGCGCTGGGGGCAGCCCTTGCCCTTTGGGCGGCGCGCCGCCCTGCCGCCGACCGGGCGTTCTATCCGTTCTTCTCGCTGCTTGGGGAAGTTCCGGCCTTTCTGGTTGGGGTGCTGCTGCTGTTTTTGGTCGCGGCACAGGTGGACTGGATCCCGCTGTCGGGCGGCATGACCCCTTTTGCGCGGTATGCCGGTTGGGGGGACTGGGCGTGGGACCGACTGGTGCATGCCCTGTTGCCGGTCGCTACGATGGTGCTGGTGCAGACCCCTGCCTTCTTCTTTACGGCCCGCGCCTGTTTTTTCTCGGAGCTGGAAAAGCCCTATCTGCTGGCTGCCCGGGCGAAGGGGTTGGGTGAGGGACGGATCCGGATCTTTTATCTGCTCAAAAACAGTGCGGCGGCGCTGATTGCCCGTTTTTTCCTGAGCGTTTCCACCGCGGTGGGGGCGACCTTGCTGGTTGAAAACGTCTTTGCCTATCCGGGCATCGGGCGGGCGCTGCGGGAAGCGGTTGCCTACCGGGATTTTCCGCTGATCCAGGGGATCTTTCTGGTATCTTCGGTGCTGGTGCTGTTTTGCCTCTTCGCGGCCGACCGGATCAACGCGGGAATGGGGGGCGGACAGGAATGAAGCTGCCGGTAAAAATCCGGATATTGGCCGGGATCTTTTTGCTGTTGATCCTGTTTTTCAGCTGGGGGGCATGGATCTATCCCCATCCCGCCGATCTCCCATCGGGCGGCTCGCTCGAACCGCCCGGTGCTTCCCACTGGCTGGGGACCGACGACCTGGGGGTGGATCTCTACGCCCAGCTTTCTGCCGGCTTCTTCTCGAGCATGCTGGTGGGCCTGGCGGCAGCGGGATTGGCTTTTCTGTTGGGCGGAGCGGTCGGCATTGCGGCCGGCTGGAGCGGAGAGAAGGGCGATTTGATCTGGTCTTTTGTCATCCGTTTTTTTCTTTCGCTGCCCCAGCTGCCGGTCATGGTGGTCATCGGGGCCTTCTTCGGACAGAGCCTCTGGAATATCGTCCTGATCGTCTCCCTCTTCTCCTGGGCGCCGATCGCCAAGGTCCTGCAGGC
>CASEBP010000120.1 GCA_949285275.1 uncultured Oscillospiraceae bacterium
CTCCCCGATCCGGACGCGGCGGCCGTGCAGTACCAGCGGATCAATGCCGATGGGATGAAACTGCAGCAGCCCCTCGGAGGTAATGCGGGAGATCAGCAGCCCGACCTCATCCATATGGGCGAAGAGGGCAATGGTTTTACCGGGCTTTTTCCCCGGCTTGGTGACGGTCAGGCTTCCCAGAGGGTTGGTCGTCATTGTCAGGTGCGGCGCATTTTCCCGCAGCTCCCGGACGATGAAATCGCGGACCCGGGATTCATCCCCGGAAATCCCGCGCAGCTGGCACAGGTCGCGGATCAATTCGGTCAGATGCTTCATGACAGCCCCTCCTCGATGGTTTTGGCGAGCAGGCGGGCGGTTTGCTCGATGTCGCCCAGCGAGACGATCTCCCCCGCCGTATGCATGAAGCGCAGCGGGATCGAGAGCAGGCCGGTGGAAACCCCGCCGCCGCAAACCGCGATATGGTCGGCATCGGTGCCGGTGCGGCCGCCCATTACCTCAAACTGGAAGGGAATGCCGTACCGTTCGGCGGTATCCCGCATCCGTCGGGTGAGTTCCCGGCTCAGGATGGGGGCGCAGCCGATCATTGGGCCTTTCCCCAATTCGGCGCAGTCCTGCGGGCGGTCGTCGGGGGTGATGCCGAAGGAAACGTCGACGGCAAAGGCATAGTCGGGCTGCAGCAGGAAAGCGGCAGTGGATGCGCCGGCCGACCCCACCTCCTCCTGGGAGACGAGGGCGACACAGATCTGCGCGGTATTGCACCCGGCGAGCATCCGGGCCGCCGCGATAACGGCGGCGCAACCCGCCCGGTCGTCCAGGCAGGCGGAAGCGACCCGATCCCCGAGCAGTCCGACGAGGGGGCCGTCGAGCGTAATCCGGTCGCCGTGGCGGATCCTTCTGCGGGCCTCTGCGGCGGAGAGACCGAGATCGATCGAGAGCGAATCGGTCTTGGGCGGCAGTGATTTGCCGTCCGACAGGTGGGGCGGTGTGGCAAGCACGACCCCGGGCAGCGGACCGGGATCTTCACCGGTGGCGTGCAGGGTTACCCGGGCGCCAGACAGCGCGCGCCGGTCGAGCCCGCCGCAGGCGGCGGCGCGGACAAAGCCGCGATCGGTGATCTGAAAGACCATCATCCCGATGGAGTCGAGATGGGCAGCCAGCATCACCTTCGGCAGTCCCTCGCGGGGAGCAGGCATCCGGCACAGCACGCTGCCGAGCGAAGTACGGGTCACCGTACCAAGTGGGGCAAGCAGGCGCTCGGCGGTATTGGCCGCTTCGCCCTCATCGCCCGAGACGCCGGGGGCGGCACAGAGTTGTTCGAGATCGTTGAGCATGGCGGTTCCCTTTCTCAGAGGGCGCGGACCAGTTCCTTGAAGTGGCGGCCGCGGGCCTCAAAATTTTCATAGGCGTCGAAGCTGGCGCAGGCGGGGCTGAGAATGACAACATCCCCCGAGAGAGCTGCACCATTGGCAATCTTGACTGCTTCAGCCAGGTCGGCGGCGTGGTCAATGACCAGGCCGCTCTGTGCAAAGCCATCCGCTTCGCGCACCGCCTGTTCAATCTTGGGGGCGGTCGGCCCGGTCAGAATCAGGCGTTTGGCATGCTCAAGCAGGACCGGCGCGAGCGGGGCAAAGGACAGATGTTTGTCATAGCCGCCGGCAATGACAATGAGCGGTTCATCGAAACTGCGGAGCCCCGCCATCGTGCGGGAGGGGGAGGTAGCGATCGAATCGTTGTACCAGCGCACGCCGTTTTTGTTGCGGACAAACTCAATCCGGTGTTCCACTCCGGCGAAGCTGCGTCCCACATCGCAGATCTGGGCAGCGGTAGCGGTGCCCCAGACGGCAGAGGCGGCGGCCAGGAAATTCTCGACGTTATGCAGGCCGGGAAGCTTGAGCTCGCTGCGGTTCATCAAAAAGACCGAACGGCCATTGACACTGTGGTAGAGATCCCCCTTTTCGTCCATCCAGCCGCCATTTTCGACCGGATGACGGCGGGAGAACCACCGCAGCGCGCCGCGCACGTCAGGCGCAAAGGCGGCGGATCCTTCGCTGTCGCAGGAGAGGACAGCCCGGGAGAAGCCGTTCTGGTGCAGGATGATGTTGCGCTTGGCCGAAACATATTCGTCCATATCGCGGTGGACGTCAAGGTGGTTGGGGGAGATGTTGGTCACGACGGCGACATCGGGCGAGCAGCGCATCGACAGCAGCTGGAAGCTGGACAGTTCGATGACACAGACATCGTTTTCGGTCACCAGGTCGAGGGTGGAGAGCAACGGTTTGCCGATGTTTCCTCCGAGGTGGACGGTTTTTCCCGCGGCCCGCAGCATATCGGCCATCAGGCTGGCAGTGGTGGTTTTGCCGTCCGAACCGGTGATACCGTAGACCGGGCAGGGGCAGATCTCCATGAAGATCTCCAGCTCACTGGTCACAACTTTGCCGCGGCGGCGGGCCTCCACCAGTTCGGGGGTCAGGTAGGAGAGACCGGGAGTCCGAAGGATGATCTCTCCGTTAAGGGAATCAAGGTAGCTCTCGCCGAGCGACAGCGTGACGCCGGCCTCCCGCAGGCGGCTGATCTGTTCGGGGCGGAACTGGCCGGCTTCGCGGCGGTCGTGCAGGGTCACATTGGCCCCTGCGGCGGCGAGGCGGAACACCAGCTCACCGTTGCTGACGCCGAAGCCGATGACGTCGATTTCTTTCCCCTCACACCAGGAGAAGAAGGTTTTATTGTTGTAATACATGGCAGATCCTCCTTGGAATGTACGGATTTGGACGGAAGCGGCTCCTGTTTGCTGGCACAGTGGTTTCCCGTTTCAGGAAATCATTTGGATTCTTACTATTATAGCGGTTTTTGTGGATAATATCAATCTCTACCCAAAGGCGACATCTTTTTTACAACCGCTGCGTATAATAGAGCAGGAAATCCAACCGGTGGCTGCGCCGACATGTCGGATGCGGCTTTTTTGTTTGGCGCGAAAGCCGGTGCGGATCAAGCCGATCCGGACCCGCCTCAGCGGGCCGGACAATGAAGGGGGGATTCAGATGACGGCTTCCCAGCAGAACGATCCCTGGGGCAACGACCGGTTCAGCGGATGGTTTGAAGTGGAAGGGGACGTCGACGACTTCATCTTCTATACCGAAGAGGCCGCCCAGAGCGAGCGGTAAGAGCGGACGCCCACCCCGATTGGGGGACAACACAGCGCCGCGGCAGGCCCGAAGAGGGGCAGCTGCCGCGGTTTTTTGCTGTTTAGCGGGTGGTGGTTGGGTCGGGCAATCCGCAGAAGCGGCGGATTTCAGCTTCCTTTGCGATGGCGTCCCGATAGCCGAGCTGTGCGGCGTCGGCCAGCCGTTCTGGACTGTGTTCAAACCGGCCGATTGCAAGCGGCTTTTTAGGCGCGATGACCAGAGCCTGTCCGGCGGCTTCGGCGGCACGCAGATCGTCTAGGGTGCGGTTGTAGATCAGATAGCGGCGGTCGAGCAGCTCGGACATAGCGGGATAGCGGCGGTAGAGGGCATGATAGACCGGACGCAGCCCCTCCGGCTTTTTGCGGTAGGCACGATCGCGGGTCAGCACGACGACCACCCGGTCACAGCCATCGGCGAGGGCGTGCCGGAACGGGATGGGGTCGGAGGTCCCGCCATCGAGATAGAGCCCGCCGCGAAACGGCACGATCGGAGAGAAGCAGGGGATGGAGGAGGAGGCCCGCAGTACCGTTGAATCGTGGTCGAGCGCCTCCTTGCCAAAATAGGCCGGGCGGCCGAGCCGGACGTCGGTGACTCCGGCGACAAATTCGCAGGGGGAGGAGAGAAAAGCCGAGTAGTCGAACGGGACAAGCTCATGGGGAACCGTCTCGAACAGAAAGTCCATCCCGAAGAGGGAGTGCTCCCGCAGCAGGTTGCCCAGGCTCAGATAGCGCCGGTCGGTCGCATACCGGGTGTTGATCCGATAGTTGCGTCCCCGCTGTCCCGAGACAAAGGAGACGCCGTTGCAGGCGCCGGCCGAGACGCCGATAACATAATCAAAGGAGATCTTTGCGTCGAGCAGGCGGTCAAGCACGCCGATGGTGTACATCCCGCGCATTCCGCCGCCTTCAAGAACCAGTCCGGTTTTCATCGATACCACATCCTTTTGGCAAAATCCGGTCACCGTTTCATCATACCACCATTTGAGGCGGAAAATCAGGTTGATTTTGTGAACAGAACAGAAAAATTGGGGGGCGCAAAGAGGGAGTCCGGGACGATCAGATCATGGCGGGGGATTCGTTCCCAACGAAATTCGGCCAGCAGCTCCCGGGCGGTGAGGGGGACCGGTGCGGGCAGCAGCCCGGCAAGGAACCCGAGCCGTCCGGTCAGCTCCTCGGAGGAGAATCGCTCCCGCAGAATCCCGCAGTCGAGATCCCGATCCCGTTTGGAGAGCCGCCGCCCCTCCCCGGATAGCAGCAGCGGCAGATGGAAGAAGCGGGGCGGCGTTGCGCCGAGCAGCCGGTAGAGATAGAGCTGCCGGGGGGTGGAGTCGAGCAGATCGCCCCCGCGCACCACCTCGGTGACCGCCATCCCGGCGTCGTCGGTGACAACGGCGAGCTGATAGGCGAAAACCCCGTCCGAACGCCGTACAATGAAGTCGCCGCAGCTGGTCTCGAGGTTGGCCTCGCAATATCCGCGGCAGCCGTCCTCAAACGCAAAGGTCTCGTCAGGAACCCGCAGCCGCCAGGCGGGGGAACGCAGCGCCGCCAGCCGCTGCCGTTCCTGTTCGGACAGTGCAAGGCAGCGCCGGTCATACCGCTGGGTTCCATCGCTGCGATGGGGCGCTGCGGCCGCATGCAGCTGGTCGCGGCTGCAGTAGCAGGGATAGAGAAGCCCCTGGTTCTGCAGGAGGGAAAAGGTCTCCTCGTAGCAGCGGGTTCGCAGGCTCTGGCAGTAAGGCGCGTGCGGGCCGCCAACCGAAAGTCCCCCCTCGTCCCAGTCGAGCCCGAGCCAGCGCAGATCCTCCTCCAGCTGCTCCTCATAGGACAGACGGCAGCGCGCCGGATCCAGATCTTCGACCCGCAGCAGCATGCTGCCGCCCTGGCTTCGCACCGAAAGCCAGGCGATCAGTGCACAGAACAGGTTTCCCAGGTGCATCCGTCCGCTGGGACTGGGGGCAAAACGGCCGCGTACCATCGGTTCCGGCTGCATTTTCTTCCCTCCTTTTCTGATTCTATCTTAGAAAACCGGGAAGCAGTTGTCAAGATGATGGGCAATCGGTGGGGAATCTGGCGGTTTCGCTGATAATTATGAGGAAATTGTAAATTTTTCAGACGCTCCGGGCAAAGCGGTTTCATTCATACAAATAGAAATTTATGGAAAATTAAAGGAAAAAGATTCAGATTCTGTCCAAAATCGCCGCCGTTTTGAACGGAAAATCCTCCAAAAGCCGGTCGGTTTCATCATATTTTACCATCACATGTGGTCGGTTTGTGAAAAAATGTTAATTTTGCCCCGCGCCGGCGGGGCCGGGCTTGAGCTTTTGGAGAAAAGCTGGTATAATAAAAATCCCAAGAGGCGGTAAAGCGGTTCTAAAGACGGTTTTACCGTTGATTTGGGGTACGCAGATGCTTCCTGGCATGGCGGTGCGTCTGGATATGTACCGGAGTCGCCGCGGTGCGCGAAGACAGAAAATGTAAAGGAGATGATGCGTTGAGCGAGCAGGAAAACACGTCGGCCGCAGACCTGACTGCCGCGACGGCCAGCCCTGCTGCAGCATCGCCCTCCCCTAAACAGAATCGGAAACGGGCCGGCACGGGTGTCCGTGTGGCCTTGATTCGTCTTTGCACCTATTGCGGACTGCTGTTGATCCGCCGCCTGCGTTGGCTCAGACGCCGAGTGGTTGGGTTGCTCGCCCTGTGTGCCGGCCTGCTGGCCGCTGTCGGCGACCGGATCGGACGCAGTCTGAAGATGTTCGCGGTGCAGAATGGGATTTCACTTGAGACGACTGCCCAGCTGATCGCCGGCCTGCGCGAAGGAAGCGCCAAGGCCCGCAGCGGCGGAGTCGGTTCCTGGCTGAAATATTGGGGCGGCGTGATCCTTACGTTTGCGGCGAAGGGCGGCTCGCGGCTTGTCCGGTCGGCCAATTATCTGGCGCCCGTGACAGCGGCGCTGGTGTTCTTTGTTGTCGTGCAGGTCGCTACCCATATGCAGTTTGGCCTCCGGGTCGTTTATAACGGCGAAGAGCTCGGCTGCATCGCCGACGAATCGGTGTTCAGCAACGCCGAAAAGCAGATGCTCGGGCGTATCGTATTTGAGGATTATATCAAGCCGGACAATGCGGTGCCGGAGTTTACGATTGCGATGCTCAACCGGGAGAACCTGCTGTCGGAGGACGAACTGACCGACGCACTGATCAAGGCTTCGGGCAACGAATTGACCGAGGCGACCGGGTTGTATGTCAACGACAAGTTTTTCGGCGCGGTGGAGGATCGCACCCGGCTGCTGGCACTTCTCGACGGAATCAAGGACCAGTACCGTTCGGAGGAATATGATCCCACCGAGACGGTTGAATTTGTCAAGGAGGTCGAGGCGCGCGACGGACTGTATCCCGTCACATCGGTCATTTCCATCTCCGAGATGGGGGAGGTCGTGACCCGGGAGGAGCAGGAGCAGCGGATTTATACGGCTGTGCAGGGGGACGCTCCGATTATCATCGCACAGAAGAACGGAATCCCCTATTCCCAGCTCAAGGCGCTCAATCCCGATATCGAGCAGTCGCTGCTGGTCGGGCAGGAGGTCCTCGTTTCCAAGGCGGTTCCCGCCCTTGAGGTCAAGGTGGTGCGGGAGGTGGTCGAGGAGGTCGAGACCAACTTCAAGATTGAGCAGATCCAGGATGCGAGCCAGTACCAGGGCTATGTGAAGATCACCCAGCAGGGCGAAAAGGGCCTCAACCGCGTGACCAGCCGGGTGAGCTATATCGACGGGATCGAGGTGGAACGGGAGGAGATCTCCAACGAGGTGCTCGTTGAACCGATCACCGAAAAGGTGGTGGTCGGCGGTAAGCGCCCGCTGGATCAGATCCCGTCCGGCGGAACGTCGAGCGGCAACTTCATCTGGCCGGCGGCGGGCGGCTACGTCAGCTGCGGATTCTACGGGTACTGGGGCCACACCGGCATGGATATCGCCTGCGACGCCGGCACACCGGTCTACGCGGCGGCATCCGGTACGGTGACCAAGGTGGCGTATAACACCACCGGCTACGGTTACCACATCCTGATCAACCACGGCGGCGGGGTCGAAACCCTCTACGCCCACAACTCCAAGCTGTATGTCAAGGTGGGCGAATGGGTGGAACAGGGCCAGTTGATTGCGGCGGTCGGACGAACCGGCCGTGCGACCGGCAACCACGTCCACTTCGAGATCCGCGTCAACGGCAAGTATATGAACCCGGCCAACTATATCGGCACGGTATGCCCCTATTGATGGCTGTCACGGGACGCTGTCCGGTATTTCGGGCGGCAGCAAAACGGCATGGCTTCGGCCATGCCGTTTTTTGCGCTGCGGGAGATTTTGTGAAAGTTTTGAGAAATATGAAAAAAATTCCCGCAGCGGTTGAATTGCGATTTTCTTTTCGCTATAATGGCTTTGTCAACACATTTTAATTTTTATGTTAGGGGATTGTGAGATGTCTGGCAAAAAATACTGGGTAAGAAAGTTGTTTGCACTCTGCTTCGCGGCGATGTTCGTTCTGACTCCTGTGACCTCCTTCGCTTCGGCGACCGGTATCACGGGGGAGGCCAACATCAGCGCGACCTATGATCCGGCGATCATGAACGGCAGCGGAAAGTCCAATATTGCCTCCCACAAGGCGGTTAACTCGGATGTCAAGGGCTGGCTGCGGATTCCTGGCACCAACATCAATTACCCGGTGCTGTATGACAATCGCATCATCGACGCCGGCAACGGCGTTTACACCCATTACTACCTCAATCGGGACCTGTATAAGAATGTGAGCCGCAACGGCGTTATCTATGCCGCGCCCGGCACCAAGTTCGGCAAGTCGACCGAGATCTCCCGCAACACCGTCCTCTTTGGCCATAACTGGACCAACTACACCACCGTGCCGGTGGTCGACCGGGACAGCGACGTTATGTTCGCTCAGCTGGCGTCCTTCCACTATCTGAACTTTGCCAAGAGCCATCCTTATGTCTACTATTCGACCGAGGATGCCGAGATGACCTGGGTGATCTTCGCCGCTTTCTATACCGATGTGAAGTTTAATTATATCCTGTCGGATATGGATGACGACACCTTCGCTGCCATCGTCAACGGCGCGAAGAACCGCAGCCGTCACGACTATGACGTCGAAGTGGCCTACAGTGACAAGATCCTGACCATGTCGACCTGCACCAGAATGTATGGCCCGAGCGCTAACCAGCGGTTTGTCGTTATGGCCCGTCTGCTGCGTCCCGGCGAGAGCGTCCAGAACGCTGTCAACATCGAAGCGAACCCCGATCCGATTCTCCCGCAGCTCTATTGAGTGTTCCGGGTTTCACAGTAGCTGAAGGAAAAAGCCTCCCGCATCTGCGGGAGGCTTTTTTGCACGGAAAAACGGGCTAAAACGGCACAAACGGCTTATAACAGAGGGATCTTCCGGCCGCGGAGGACAAAACGGTCCGGGGGGCTAACACTGCCGCAGGGTCACGACCTGGTCGGCCAGTATCTGGACGGTATCGGCGCTGTGGGTGACCAGAAAGACGGTTTTCCCCTCGGCCCTGCGGCGCAGCAGCGCGATGGACCGATCCCGTGCCGCGTCGTCCAGCCCGGTGAAGGGCTCATCAAGAAAGAGCAGCGTGAAGTCGGCGAGCAGGGCGCGGGCCAGCGCAATCCGCCGCTGCATCCCGCCGCTGAGCAGGCGGACCGGTTGATGGAGCTGGCCGTCCAGCCCCAGTGCGGACAGGGTTTCCTCGAGCAGGGCGTCGTCGGCATGAGGAGCGGTCAGGCGCAGGTTGGCCCGGACACTGAGGTTGTCACAAAGACGGTTTTCCTGAAAGACGGCGCTTCGCCGCCCTGTAAAGCCCAGAATTCGTCCTTCATCGGGGCGCTGTAGTCCCATCATGACCCGCAGCAGCGTAGTTTTGCCGCTGCCTGACGGCCCCATGATGCCGGTGGTGCTGCCCTGCGGCACCGACAGCGAAAAATGATCCAGAACGGTCAGCGGACCAAACCGAACGGTGATCTGTTCCAACTCCAGCAAGGACACCGGCTCACATCCTTTCCACTGCGTGGACGGCCGCGTCGAGAAGGGCGAGAAACAGCCGGCCAAAGACCAGGCTGATCAGCACGATGACGGCCGTCCAGGCAAAAAGCTCGGGAATATCGAAGTAGATCTTGGAATCGTACAGCCGTTCCCCGATCGAACCGGCAGGGATGCCGATGACCTCGGCCGCGATGCCGGCCTTCCAGCAGAGCCCCAGCGAGAGGGCACAGGCGGAGCGCAGATAGGGGAGCAGCTCGGACAGGTAGATGCAGCGCAGCCGGCCGGCCCACCCGATTTCAAACAGATCAGCCATCTCGAGCAGCAGTGCCGGGGTCTGGGAAATTCCGGTCAGAAGGTTGGTGTAAACGATCGGCAGCACCATCAGAAAGGCGATGACGACCGAGAGGTTGCGGGAAGGGACCCAGGTCAGCAGCAGAATAGTGAAGGAGGCCACCGGGGAGGCCTTGATGAGGGTCATCGCGGGGGAGAAAAATTCCCGCACCGCCAAAAACCGTGCGCCGGCAGCCGCCAGCAGTCCTCCGGCTGTCAGCCCGAGCAGAAAGCCGGAGACGATCCGCCCAAAGGAGAAGAGGATGCTGCTCCAAAAGGAAGGGGTGGCCACCAGGGCGGCCAGCCGGGCGAGAACCGACCCGGGGGAGGGAAGGATGATCTGCTGTCCGATCCGGCGGCTGAGCAGCAGCCAGATCAGCAGCCAGGCCAGCAGCGAAAGCAGCCGGAACAGCCAGCGGCGAACGACGCCCATGCGAATCCCTCCCCGATCAGATAGATAAAAGAATTGTACCATAAAAGACGGGGACTGGCAACCGGAGGCGCGGCGCGAAGGCCTTGACCGGCGTGGGGAAATGCGCTATGATAAATCTGTTTCACCGTACTGAAGCGGCGGATCCAGACAGAGAGAGGGCGCTGATCAGGCGCCGGGAGGTTGGAAATGAATCGAAGAAAGATCCACTATGCGTGGTACATTCTGGTCGCCTGCTGCTTGATGCAGGGCGGAACGATCGGTCTGGTGCAGAACTGCCGGGGCCTCTTCTACAACCCGGTTTGTACCGAGTTGGGCTTTAAGGTGTCCGCCTTCACGCTGTATTCGACGGCGCACGGAATCGGCGCCTTTTTTATGCTTCCGTTTGCGGCCAAACTGCTTGATCGCTATCCGGTGCGGCGGGTGCTTGGGATCGCGACCCTCTTTTTCTGCGGGTCTACCGCGCTGATGGGGAGCCTGAATTCGCTGGCGCAGTGGTATGTGGCAGGAGCGGTCCAGGGAATTTCAGGGGCGTTTCTGCTCTTTCTCCCGGTGCCGATTCTGCTCAACAATTGGTTCCATCAGCGGTTTGGCACCGCGATGGGGATCGCCGCATCGATGTCCGGCGTCATGGGGGTAGTTGCCAACCCGATCATCGGCTGGTGTATCAGCACCTTCGGCTGGCGGGCGGGGTATTACATCCTGGGGCTCGCCTGTTTCGCGCTGGTGATGCCGGGGGTGCTGTTTATCGTGGTCCGGCGTCCGTCCGACATCGGAATGACCGCTTACGGCGAGGATCTCGGCTTTGAAAAGGCGACAAAGACCGACTGTCCTGCCGGCGCGGCGGGCAAAGTTTCCGATCCGATCGCCGGCCGTGCCCCGGTGACCTCCCGGGAACGGATCGCGCTGGTCTGCGCCGTTACCTTCGCGACCTGCGCGGGCTTTTCCTGCTCCTATTGCCAGCACTACTCCAACTATGCCGCGACTCTCGGCTTTGCCGCCGCAACGGGGGCAATGCTGGTATCCGCTTCGATGGCGGGAAACATTGTCGGCAAGCTGACCCTCGGCATGGCGGGGGATCGGTTTGGGGTTCCCGCGACGCTGCTGACCAGCTGCGGGGTGGTAGGACTGGCCTATCTGGTCATGACCCTGCCGGTTCTGCCGGTTCTGTTTGTTTCGGCCTGCATCTCGGGCATCTCGATGCCGATCAGCGTGGTCTGTGTTCCGATGCTGGTCAAGGCGCTCTTCCGTGCCGAGCGCTACAGCGAATTCTATTCCTACGCCACGATGGCCACCTCGCTGATGTCCTCGGTTGCGCTGGCGGCTATCGGGGGAATCTATGATCTGACCGGGTCCTATCTGCCGCCGCTGCTGCTGGGGACGGGGCTCAATATCGTCTGTATCGCAGTGGTGCTGATCGCATTCTGGGCGGTCCGGCCCCGCCGGGCCTGAGCTGGGCAGACGGCGCTGCCCCGCAGAGAAAAAGAGAGAGGACGCCTCATTCGGCGTCCTCCTTTTTTGCCAGCCCGGTCAGGGTGGCCAGCAGGATAATCCCGCAGATCCAGATGCAGCGAATGCCCCAGAAGCCGACCGCCAGCGCGCCGGCAGTCGCTCCCAGGCAGAACAGTGCGATAACAAGGAGATAACCGCAGCTGTGTTCCAGTGAGGCGCCGTCGGCCGCAAAGAGGAACCGGCTGAAATGCTCGGCGGCGCTTCGCAGGTTTCCGGTACACATCGTCGTGGCGTAGGGAAGTCCCCGAATCTTGCGGAAGGTGTTGACCTGCAGGGAGCAGAGAAAGGAGACGGTGGTGTTGACCCAGAGATGAGGTACCTGCACAGGAACCCATCCGATGACGAAGGCCAGCAGCGCCTCCAGCCCAAGAACCCACAGCATCCAGTCCGAACCGGAATGGCCGGGCTGTCCGGTCCGCAGCCGCTCCGAGAGCAGGACGCCTGCGAAGAAGGCGAGGATCGGCAGCAGGTAATAGCCGACCGCCGCGAGATCGGCTCGGGCGGCGGCCAGCGACATCAGGACGATATTGCCAGTCTGGGCGTTGGCAAAGACGCCGCCGCGGGTCAGGTAGGTGTAGGCATCGAGAAAGCCGCCGACAAAGGCGAGCGAGAGTCCTGCCGCGGGATGTTCATGGCGGGGAGATGGGGTATCGGAGTGGAGGATACGCATCAAATCACCTCAAAATGGAATAGATAAGCCAACGTTTATTATAGGGCGCTGTGGGAAAAATGCAAGCGCAAACCGCTGCCGCCTCTCTGCGATACGGGGAAAGCGATTTGACATTTTGGAGGAAAAAATGTAAAATGAATAATAACTGACACTGTGATACGGCGAGTTTCCCTGCAGACAGGCGGAGAAGGTGAAAAAATCCGTCTCCGGCCGGACTGCGGGTGCTTAAGCTGCGCCGGATGAGGGATACTAGACGGGAAGAACAACCGAAAGGAGGGCGCGCCTTGGAGAAGTTTATCATCAAAGGCAATGCACCCTTACATGGCGAGATTACGGTCAGCGGCGCGAAAAATGCTGCTGTTGCGATTATACCGGCCACCGTCCTGGCCAAAGGACGTTGTGTTATCGAGAATGTCCCCGCCATCAGCGACGTGGCCATCCTGCTGGAGATCCTCCGGCATCTGGGGGCCGAGGCCCGCTGGGTGGAAAAAAATACCCTGGAGATCGATACCTCGCAGATTCGCTGCAATGAGGTGCCCTATGAATTTGCCCGTGCGATGCGTGCCTCCTATTATTTTCTGGGTGCGCTGCTCGGGCGCTGTTATGAGGCGAACGTCTCGATGCCGGGCGGATGCACCCTGGGGGTTCGCCCGATCGAGCAGCATCTCAAGGGCTTCGCGGCGATCGGCGCCGAGGTGGTCCTTGACGGGGATATGATCCGCGCGTCCGCCAACCGGCTGGTGGGAGGACATATTCATTTTGATGTGGTGAGCGTCGGTGCAACGGTCAACGTCATGATGGCGGCTGTGCGGGCGCATGGCGTCACGATTATGGAAAATGTCGCCAAGGAGCCCCACATTGTCGACCTTGCCAACTTCCTCAACTCGATGGGGGCGGATATCCGGGGCGCCGGAACCGACGTCATCAAGGTCCACGGGGTAGATCTGCTGCGGCCGAGCTCCTATTCGATCATCCCGGATCAGATCGAGGCGGGCACCTATATGGCGCTGGCGGCCGCGACCGGCAGTGAAATTACCATCCGCAATGTTATTCCCAAGCACCTCGAGTCGATTATCGATAAGCTCGAGGCCGCAGGGGCCGAGATTACCGAGTATGACGATGCGGTGCGGGTTGCGGGCAGGCCCGAGATCCGCCGGGTCAACGTCAAGACGATGCCTCATCCGGGCTTCCCCACCGACATGCAGCCGCAGATGACGGCGCTGCTCTGCCGGGCTGCCGGGACAAGCATTATCACCGAGGGAGTCTGGGAAGGCGGCCGGTTCAAGTATATCGACGAGCTCAAGCGGATGGGTGCGAACATCTCGGTTGACGGCAAGATGGCGGTCATCGAGGGGGTTTCCCGGCTGACGGGGGCCCGTGTGCGGGCCACTGACCTTCGGGCGGGCGCTGCGCTGGTGATTGCAGGGCTCTGCGCCGAGGGCATCACTGAAATTGAAAACATCGAATATATCGAGCGCGGATACGAGGGCATCGTTGAGAAGCTCAGAGGGGTTGGCGCCGACATCCGCAAGGTGACCCTTCCCGACGCGGAGGCGGTCCGTCCGGCGCAGTGATCCGAGCCGAAAACAGGGGTGCTGCAAAATGCAGATGGCTGCGTTTTGCAGCGCCTTTTTTCATCAAGGAGGAAAGATATGGCGCGTTTTTGCGTGCTGGCCAGTTCGAGCGCCGGCAATTGCAGCTACATAACCTGCGGATCGGGGACGCTGCTGATCGATGCAGGCATCAGCTGCCGCCGGATCGCGGCCGCCCTGGAACAGACCGGGGAATCGGTTGGGGAGCTGGCGGGAATCCTGTTGACCCATGAGCACAGCGACCATCTGCGGGGCCTGCGGATGCTGATCCGGCGGACGGGGGCTCCGGTCTACGCCACCGGCCCGGTGCTGCGCTACCTCGAGATCAACAGCCTGGTCGATCCCGGCAGTGTGCTGGTGGAGGTAGACCGGCCATTTGAAGCGGCGGGAATGGGCATCTCCGCCTTTCCGACCCCGCACGACAGCGTGGGAAGCGTCGGATACCGCTTTTCGCTGCCGGGCGGGCAGACGGTGGCGGTTGCGACCGACCTGGGCCGGGTGACCCCCGAGGTGCGGGAAGGAGTCCGGGGCAGCGATCTGGTGCTGCTGGAGGCCAACTATGACCCCGGGATGCTGGAGACCGGGCGCTATCCCGCCTTTCTCAAGCGGCGGATCAGCGGCAGCGACGGCCATCTGGCCAATCCCAACAGCGCCGCCTTTGCCTGTGAGCTGATTGAAAGCGGGACCAGCCGGATGATCCTTGGGCATCTGTCGCGGGAGAACAACCGCCCTGCGCTGGCCGAGCAGACGGTCTGTGACGCGCTCGGGCGCGCCGGGGCCCGCCGGGGGATCGACTATGAGCTTTCGGTCGCCCCCTATGACCAACCGGGAAGGCTGGTGAGAATCTGATGCGTAACCTGCAGATTATCGCGGTCGGCAAGCTCAAGGAGCGCTACCTGACCGAAGGCTGCGCCGAATACTGCAAGCGGCTGGCGGCCTACGGCCGGATCCGGATCACCGAACTGGAGGAGGTCCGGCTGCCTGAGCGGCCGGGGGAGGCGCAGATCCGCGCCGCCCTCGAGGCGGAGGGGCGGCGGATTCTGGAGCGGGCGGCGGGCAGCCGCCTGATTGCGCTGTGCGTCGAAGGGGAGATGCTCTCCTCCGAACAGCTGGCCCGGACCCTCGACCGGCTGGAGGTGGAGGGGACGAGCGCCTTTTCGTTTGCCATCGGCAGCTCCTGGGGGCTTTCGGAGGAGGTCAAACGGGCGGCGGCGCTGCGGCTCTCGGTCTCGCGGATGACCTTTCCGCATCAGCTGATGCGGCTGATACTCTGTGAACAGCTCTACCGCGCCTGCAGCATCTCGGCCGGCGCGCGTTATCATAAATAGGAGGAAGATACCACGATGGACCTGATCAAACAGCTTTCCCGGGAGCTTTCGCTGCGCCCCGGACAGGTCGAGGCGGCCGTCCGGCTGCTCGACGAGGGGAATACGGTGCCGTTTATCGCCCGCTACCGCAAGGAGGCGACCGGTTCGCTCGACGATAACGCGCTGCGCGACCTTGAGGAGCGGCTGGGCTATCTGCGGAACCTGGAGAAGCGCCGGGAGGAGATCCGCGCGTCGATCCAAGAGCAGGGGGCGCTGACCGAGGCGCTTGACCGGGCGATCGGCGCCGCCGCGACGCTGGCCGCCCTGGAGGATCTCTATCTGCCCTACCGCAAAAAAC
>CASEBP010000121.1 GCA_949285275.1 uncultured Oscillospiraceae bacterium
CTGCAAAGCGGGTATCACCCTGATCTGGATGCCGCTGATCTTTAATTTCCTGCTGACGGCGCTGTTTTCGCTGATGCTGCCCGGGGCCTCGGTGGGGATGATCCTGCTGGAGCTGCTCTGCTGGATGGTCATTACTTTGTCCATCTTTTCGATCACCGCCTTCTGCGCGGTGCAGCTGGGCACCGATTTTGATACGGTGATCTTCTCGCTCGGCCTTAACGGTGTGTTCGCCGCCGTTTATCTGATGTTTATCATGCTGGCCGACGGCTTTATCTACGGTTTTTCCGCAAGCGACAGCGTCATGCGGTTTGCCTACCGGCTTTCCCCCGTTTCACTGATGATCGGCCGGATTGCGCTGTCGTCGGACAGCTCCGCCGAATACATCGCTGAAAACAACGTCAGTATGCTGGCTTGGCTGCTGATTTCCCTGGTGGTTCTGCTGGCCGGCTGCTGGCGGTATCTGTATCGCCGTTCCGAGCAGGCGGAAACGGTTGGAGAAATGGGGCCGCTGCAGGTTTTTATGCGGTCGGCGGCGAGCCTGCTGGGCGGAACCGGATTGGGAGTGATTCTGTGCGCTGTCTTTGATGTACAGCCGCAGGAAAACCATTTCCTCTCTCTGTTCTGTATCGCTGTTGGTTCGGTCATCATTTACTTCATTGGGGACGTTATCCTGACCCGGAGCGTTCGAAGCATTCCCAAGGCGCTGCCGGTTGCCGTGTTGACCGCCGCCGGAGTCTGCGTCGCAGTGGGAGCGGTGATGTTCGATCTGTTTGGAATCGGCCGGTGGGTACCGGCACAGGAGAAGGTCGACGAGGCAAAGCTCTACTACTACGAAAGCCGTTTTTCCGAGCAGCCTTCCCTTCCTGGGCAGGATTCCTCGGTGATCGCATTTGAGGATCCCGAGGCGGTGGCGTTGGTCATCGCTGCTCAGCAAACTCAGATCGACTGGCACGACAAGGGGGAGACAACCTACTACGGAGGTTCCCTGCGAATCTCCTATGATATGCAGGACGGCCGGACCGTTACCCGCCGGTACTCAAATCTGGCTCCTGCGACGTTGGAGCAGTTGCTCAAGCTGGAAGTGGATGACGAGCTGGTGACTCAGCAGCATCCGGCTTTTGCGGCAGATGCCGAGATGATCGATGGCGTTTCGATCACCAATCTGCTGGGCAACCGCGAAGAGATCCTTTCCCTCAGCCGGGAGCAGAAGGAGAGCCTGCTTTCCGCGCTGCGGGAGGATCTGCTGGATCAGCCGCTCGAGGAACTCAGCGATGGCACCCTGGGGATCTGTACGCTGTCGATCAACTACTGGTTCCAGTGGGAGAGCGATGAGTATTTTGAGAGGCACCCCGATCTGGATCCGTATACCTATGCCACCAGCCGAACCCTGCTGACCGAGAGCTATGACAGGACACTGGCTCTGCTGCGGGAGTTTGGGGCTGAATCCTCGCTGGAAAATGACTGGAGCACCGTCAAGGCAGCCTATGCGTTTCCTTTCAACCGCGGCTACAGCCAGAACACCGTGTCCCAGACCAACCTGGACCGGGTGATTCAGACGCAGGAGGACATCCAGATTTTCTTCGATGATCGGGAGCTGTCAAAGAAATGGGAAACCTTTTCGCTGAGTAAATCGCAGTTGAATGCGTTGCGCGGCAGTCTGTGCAGCTCGGCACTCAGCTATGGCGAGCCCTATGCTGCGATCGGTATCGCGGCGGGAGACAGTCCCCAGACCATCACCGGCTACTGCCTGGCGCCGGTCGCGTTGCTGCCGGAGGAAACCCGTCAGGCGGTGGTGAAGATGGTTGAGTACTATTATGGCAGCTATGCCATTGATGCATGGGGATACAGGGAATTTGTGACCGAAGAAGAACCTGCCGACGCCGAAATCGTCGTAGACACGGTGGCGTTGGGGGGCTGAGACAGCTCCATCTTATTGAAAAGGAGGGACGGCGATGGCCAATCGGAGAGAATATGCCCAACGCTATGACGCAATGGCGCAGAAGCTCTATCAGATTGCGGTCTATCTGACGGGAGACGCATTTGAAGCGCGGCGCGCTATCGCCGCCGCCTTCGTGGCGGGGTATGACGCCGCGGCCAAAGGGGAAACGCCGTTTGCGGAGCTGATGCTTGATCAGCTTTTCCGCAGCTGTGCGGATTGTCCGGTCCTTTCGGGGGAAGAATACTGCCGCAGGCTGGCTGAGACATTGGCTCCTGCAAAGGCGGATGAGAGACTTTGTACCCTGCTCTGTGACCTGGAGCCCTGGCAGCGATCGGTGATTTTGCTGGCTTTTTTTGGCGGAATGCCGGCTGAGAGAATCTTTCTCCTGGTCGGACGCTCGCATGAGGAAACGGTCGCAGTGCTGCGAGGTCTTTTCCTGCGGGTCAAAAAGGAATGTGCGGCACAGCACTGCTGAAGGCCCCCGCCGACCGGCAGTCAGAGGAGAGCTGACTGCCGGTCCTTTTTAGAAGTAATGTGAAAGATTTGTGATAATTTACATCCTATTCAAAAAAACTTGATGGAATTGCATGCAATAAATTGCTAGAATAATCGTACTAACAGTAATAGTACAGTTGATTGTGTTGTATTGCCAAAATAAATCAGGGCAGGAGAGTGACAGCAATGGATATGATATCGATTTTGAACTTCAGTGCCTGGCTGACCAGCTTGTTTTTTACCCTTTACTTCTTTTATTATGCCTACTATGCCTTCTTTTCGATCAAACGAGTTCGCAAGGGACCTTCCTATCTGCCTTCCACCCGCTTTGCGGTGGTCATTGCAGCGCGCAATGAGGAACAGGTGATCGGACAGCTGGTCGAAAGTCTGCGGGAACAGGATTATCCTCGGGAGCTGTATGAGATCATCGTCGTCCCCAACAATTGTACCGACGATACCCGCGGCGCTGCCTGCCGAGCGGGAGCACGTATCTTTGACTGCCATCTCCCGGTTCATTCCAAGGGGGATGCTTTGACCCAGGTTTTTGACCTGCTGATGCAGCAGGAGGATTATGACGCAGTCTGCGTCTTTGATGCGGACAACCTGGTTGATCCCGGTTTCCTGCGTGCGATGAACGACGCCTATTGCTCCGGTGCGAGGGCGGCGCAGGGCTACCGGGACAGCAAGAACCCCTATGATACCGCCATCTCCGGCTGCTATTCGATTTACTACTGGATGATCAACCGGATGTACAACCACACCCGGCAGGCGGCCGGCCTTTCTGCCATCATCAACGGCAGCGGGTTTATGGCTTCACTGGACCTGCTCCGTGAGATGGGCGGCTGGCATACCGTGACGATGACCGAGGATATCGAATTCACCACCCAGTGCATTCTGCGCGGCGAGCAGGTCCGGTGGGTGCCTGGCGCCGTGATTTATGATGAACAGCCGCTGACCTTCGCCCAGTCCTGGAAACAGCGCAAGCGCTGGTCGACCGGCGCACTGCAGGGGTTTTCGGTGTATTTCAGGCGGTTGGCCCGCGCTTTCTTTGTCGAGCACCGGGTCGGTTGTTTTGACCAGATGATGTTTTACCTTGCGCCGTTTATGCAGATCGCCTACCTGCTCTCGATGCTGCTGGGGGTGATCCTCGATATCCTGTACATCCAGCATCAGTATTTCCCCTATACCCAGCTCTACTACCAGATGTTCCTGTCGCTGAACACCTCGCTGTTGGTGACAGCGGCCCTGTCGATGTATGTCCTGCTGTTGGAGCGCAAGTGGAATCTGCGGATGCTGAAAGGGGTTGCGGCCTACTGGTTCTTCCTGGCCAGCTGGATTCCGATCAATCTGCTCTGTATGGTCCGCAAGTGCACCGTTTGGGAAGAGATCTCCCATACCCGGGCGATCCGGTTGTCCGACCTTTCGGTTCAGCGGTGACCCGCGGTGAACAATTGCCCTCTTGTCACCCATGCGGAAACCCGCTATACTTGACAGAAGAAACAGCAAGGAGGACACCGCATGGTTACCTATCAGGACGTTTCTTCCAGTGAGGAGATCAAAAGTTACATTCGGCAGGCGGATGCATCCCTTGTCGCACGGGGTTATACCGAACATAGTTTTGCCCATGTGGTGCGGGTGGCAACGGTGACACAGAATATTCTCACCGAACTGCAGTATGATTCCCGTACCGTCGAGTTGGCCCGGATTGCCGGGTTTATGCACGACATCGGCAATGTCATCAACCGTATCGACCATGCTCAGTCCGGTGCGGTGATGGCTTTCCGGATCCTTGACAAAATGGGGATGGCGCCCAACGAGGTGGCACAGGTGATTTCCGCCATCGGAAACCACGATGAACACACCGCCTATCCGGTCAATGCCCTTGCAGCTGCGCTGATCCTCGCCGACAAAAGTGATGTTCGCCGTTCCCGGGTCCGCAACCGGGACGTCGCCAGCTTTGATATTCACGACCGGGTCAATTATTCGGTGGAGCAATCCTCCCTTAAGACCGATGTCACCAACCGGACCTTTACGCTGGTTCTGACCATTGACACTTCGGTCAGCCAGGTCGCCGATTATTTTGAGATTTTTCTGGAGCGAATGATGCTCTGCCGCCGCGCCGCTCAGTTTTTTGGCTATCGGTTTGCGCTGAAGATCAATGGTACCCAGCTGATGTAGCGGGGAAGGCCGAATATGCAGAAGCCGCCGTTTGGACAGTTGTCCGAACGGCGGCTTTTGTTCGCGCAGGAGCAGACGCGGGGAAAGTAAAAGGCTACGCCTTTGCGGAAAGTGCATGGGCACAGATCGGCGCCATGACGCAGGCGGCGCACTGGGGACGGCGGGCGATGCAAACCGCGCGGCCGTGCAGGACCAGCCGGTGACAGAAGTCGTTGGCCTTCTCCATCGGCAGGCAGTCCCGCAGTTCCTTTTCTGTTTTGAGCGGGTCCTTCGTTGTGGTCAGGCCCAGCAGATTGGTGATCCGGATGCAGTGCGTGTCGCAGACCACGGCAGGCTTGTGATAGACGTCGCCGACGATCAGGTTGGCGGTTTTCCGTCCGACTCCCGGCAGGGTCAGAAGTGCCTCAATCGTGTCGGGAACTACCCCGTTAAAATCGGAGAGGAGTTTGCGGGAGAGGGCAACAATATCCCGCGCCTTGGTTTTATAGAGGCCGCAGCTCTTGATGCATTCGCCGATCTCTTCGGGGGTGGCGGCGGCCAGTGCCTCCAGGGAGGGGTAACGGGAAAAAAGCTCCGGGGTGACCAGGTTAACACGGGCATCGGTGCATTGGGCAGCGAGCCGCACCGAGATCAGAAGCTCATAGGGCTTTTCGTATTCCAGTGAGCAGACGGCGTCGGGATAAGCTTCCTCGAGCAGCCGTACGGCTTCGGCGGCCCGTTCTTGATTCGTCATGGTGATTCCTCCTGCGGTCCCGCAAAGGGGCGCGAATTTTGACTTCCGGGAAGTTTCCTTCATTATAGCGGAAAGCCGGGGCCCCTGCAACCTTCTGTCCCAAAAAGGATGCGCCCGTCCCCGGAGCGGGCAGCAGGATCCCGGCGGATTTCAGCGGATTTTCCCGGTACGGACCGAGCGAGGCAGGGCAAACTCCGGCCAATAGCGGCTTCGCGTGGACCGTCGGGAGGAGCAGGACGGGGAGGCGGGGCGGCGGGCCGGACGGCAGGCGCCTCCCGCGTTCCCCGGACGACAACTTTGGCACCGGCAAGGCATACCATCAACTCCAATATCATTTGTTATCCCATCCTATGCCGGCGCAGTAAAGATGGTTCCAAACCGCAGGCGGGTACTCCGGTTTGACAAAGATTCCCAAGTCCTCCGCGCTATAATGGGTAGGATCCCAAAATGGAGGGGGGAGCGCCAACGGTCATCTATGTGGATGTTCTGCTGGTGGTGAACTTTGTCGTCAACTTTCTGCTGCTGCGGCTCACTGCCGCCGCCCTCGGACGGACCGTAGGCGCTCTTCCGCTGTCGCTGGGTGCTCTGGCGGGGGCCCTCGGGGCGCTGAGCATCTTTCTTCGCTTTTCCAGCTGGGCGGTGTGGCTTTTCTTTCGGATCCTGGTGGCCGCCGTAATGGTTCGTCTTGCGCTGCCGTGGGAGGGGGTGCGCCGCTGGGCAAAGGGCGTCTTCTGTCTGATGGGGGTCAGCTTTCTCTTTTCAGGCGCGATGGTCGCTCTCTTTCTGGCGCTCAAGCCTGATGGAATGCTGATTTCACAGGGGGTGTTCTATCTGGAGCTTTCCGCATCCGCGCTGCTGGGAGCTTCAGTATTGTGCTACCTGCTGGCCTGTGGATTTGAGCGGCTGCTGCTGCGGCGCGCCCCTTCGGCGCTGCGCTGTGAGGTGATGATTGATGGGGAGGGCGGTATGAGCAGCTTTTTTGCCCTGATTGACACGGGAAACAGTTTGGTGGAGCCATTTTCTCGAAAGCCTGTCATTCTCTGCGAGCCGACGGCAGTCGCCCGTTCGATGCCAGCCCTGCTTTCGGCACAGCGGGGAGATTCCCCGGCGGAAGGGAAGATCCGCTATATATTCTACCGTTCGGTTGGCGGGCCGGGGATGCTCCCTGCGATGGAACCGCCACTGTTGCTGTTGCGGGTGGGAGAGGAGGAGTGGAGGCGGATAGAAGGTGTTTATGTCGCGGTGACCGACGTCCCGCTCGAGGCGGGAGACTGCCGGGCGATTCTCAATCCCGAGGTGCTGGACCGGGTGCGTTCGGGAAATGACTGGAAAGTGGGGAAACGATTGTGAAGGGTGTCGCTGGGGTGTTTATCCGAAAAATTCGGTATCTTTTGTTCCGGGTCGGGTTATTTGGTCCGGTCCACTATATTAACGGGCCGGAGACGCTGCCCGCGCCGCTTTCCCGGGAGGAGGAACGGGGCGTTTTTACCCGGCTGGAGCAGGGAGACCCCGATGCCAAACAGGAGTTGATTGTTCATAATCTTCGGCTTGTTGTCTACATCGCCAGAAAATTTGAGAGTTCGGGCCTGGGGGTAGAGGATCTGATCTCGATCGGAACGATCGGGCTGATCAAGGCGGTCAACACCTTCTGCCCCAGTCGCGGGATTAAATTGGCGACCTATGCCTCCCGCTGCATTGAAAATGAGATCCTGATGTATCTGCGAAAATGTCAGCCGTTGAAAAACGAGGTATCGATCGATGAGCCTCTCAACGTCGATTGGGACGGCAATGAGCTGCTGCTTTCGGATATTCTGGGAACCGATGCGGATCTAATCAACCGTCCGATTGAGCTGGATGCCGAACGTGGCATGCTGGCGGATGCGATCGCCCGGCTTGGCGAACGGGAACGGCTGATCATGCAGCTGCGGTTCGGTTTTCTCGATGGTGAGGAGCGCACCCAGAAGCAGGTGGCCGATATGATCGGAATCAGCCAATCCTACATCTCCCGGCTGGAGAAGCGGATCATCCGCAGGCTGCGCCGGGAACTCGAACAGGTATTTTAATTTTCCGCCGGGCGATCTGCCCGGCGGTTTCTGTTAAAAAACAGCCGGACACAACGGTGTCCGGCTGAAAACAGGTTAAATTACTTTTTCTGCTTGGCGGCGAGTGCTTCGAGCACGTCGCGGCGGGAGAGATTGATCCGACCCTGACTGTCGATCTCGGTGACCTTGACCAACACTTCATCGCCGACGGTGACGACATCCTCCACCTTCTCGACCCGCTTGGTGTCAAGCTTGGAGATGTGGACCAGGCCCTCCTTGCCGGGGGCAATCTCGACGAAGGCACCGAAGGCCATCAGACGGGTTACCTTGCCCTTATAGACAGCGCCGACCTCGGGATCCATCGCGATGGTCTTGATGACCTGAATTGCACGGTTCGCATCGTCGATATCGATGGCCGAGACAAAGACACTGCCGTCGTCCTCAATATCGATCTTGCAGTTGCACTCGGCGGTGATCTTCTGGATCACCTTGCCGCCCGAACCGATGACCTCCCGGATCTTGTCGGGATGAATCTTCAGGGTGAGCATCTTGGGAGCGTACTTGGACAGATGATCACGCGGGGCGGGAATTGCCTTGAGCATAATTTCATCGAGAATATAGAAGCGGGCTTCGCGGGTCTTACGCAGCGCCTCCTCGATGATCTCATAGGTGAGGCCGTCGATCTTGATATCGACCTGAATGGCGGTGATACCCTGCTTGGTGCCGCCGACCTTGAAGTCCATATCGCCGAAGAAGTCCTCAACACCCTGGATATCGATCATCGTGATCCAGCGGTCCCCTTCGGTGACCAGGCCGCAGGAGATGCCGGCGACCGGCGCTTTGATCGGGACACCCGCATCCATCAGCGAGAGGGTCGACGCGCAGATCGAAGCCTGCGAGGTCGAGCCGTTCGAGCTGGTAATCTCTGAAACAACCCGGAAGGCATACGGGAATTCCTCTACCGACGGAATGACCGGGAGCAGCGCCTTTTCAGCGAGTGCGCCATGTCCGATTTCGCGGCGTCCGGGGCCGCGGGAGGGCCGGGTCTCGCCGACCGAGTAGGACGGGAAGTTGTACTGATGCATATAGCGCTTGCGGTCCTCCGAGCCAATGCCGTCGAGGATCTGCGCTTCAGAGATCGGACCGAGGGTGGTAATGGTCAGTGCCTGGGTCTGGCCGCGGGTGAAGAGAGCGGAGCCATGAACCCGCGGAAGCAGGCCAACCTCCGCCGAGAGGGGACGGATTTCGTCGAGCTTTCTGCCGTCAACCCGCTTACCCTCGTCAAGAAGCCAACGGCGCACGACAAACTTCTGCAGTTTGTAGATTGCCTCGTCAAGCTGATAGGCCAGATCGGGATATTCCGCCTCGAACTTCTCATGGATATCCGCTTCGATCGGCTTGAGCCGCTCTTCCCGAACGTTCTTGTCGTCGGTGTCGAGGGCTTCCTTTACCCGGTCGATTGCAAATTCCTTGACCTTCTCAAACAGCTCGGGGTCGACGACCACTTCGGTGTAGTCGATCTTGGGAACACCGATTTCGTCCTTGACCTCCTGGATGAAACGCGCCATCTTAGCGGCTTCCTTGTGGCCGGCAATGATCGCCTTCATCATCAGGTCCTCGGGGACCTGATCGGCGGCGCACTCGATCATGCAAACCTTGTTGACATCGCCGGCGACGGTCAGATTCATGGCGCTCTGCTGCTGCTGTTGCTCATTGGGCATCAGCACCGGCTCTCCATTGATCAGGCCGACCGCGCAGCCCGCAATCGGGCCGCCCCAGGGGATGTCCGAAATGGAAAGGGCGAAGGATGCACCGATCATGCCGCAGATTTCGGGCGAGCAGTCGGGATCATAGGAAAGAACGGTCATAACGATGGTGACATCGTTGCGGAGATCCTTCGGGAAGAGGGGGCGCATCGGGCGATCCACCAGACGGGAGGCCAGAATCGCCCGGTCGGTGGGACGGCCTTCCCGGCGCAGGAAGGAGCCGGGAATTTTGCCCGCGGCGTAAAGCTTTTCCTCAAAGTCAACCGACATGGGGAAGAAATCGATCCCTTCACGGGGCTTTTTGCTCATCGTGACGTTAACCATCACCGTGGTCTCGCCGTAGCGAACGATGCAGGAACCGTTGGCGAGCATGCCGATCTTTCCGACCTCGAAGCTCATGGTGCGTCCGGCAAATTCGGTTTCAAAAATTCTGTGTGCAAATACCACAATAATCCTCCTTTTTTGGGGGAGGGGCCGGACGCCGAAGCGATGAAGCCAACCCTCGAGAGAATCAAGGGCTCGATTCACAGCTGCAGCGGGGCCGATCCCCGCATACTTGTACAGAAAGGCAGGCGTACGAAAGTACACCTGCCTGTTCTGTTCTTTTCTTACTTACGGATGCCGAGCTTGGCGATAATCGCACGATACCGCTCGATATCCACCTTCATCAGGTAGTTGAGCAGGTTCTTTCTGCGGCCGACCATCTTGAGCAGGCCGCGGCGGGAATGGTGGTCGTTCTTATTGACCTTGAGGTGTTCGGTCAGATCATTGATCCGGCGGGTGAGGATAGCAATCTGCACCTCAGGGGAGCCGGTATCGCCCTCATGCAGGGCGTTGGCCTGGATGACTTCCTGTTTCTGTTCCTTGAGTAACATAAAAAACACTCCTTTTTCTTTTTTGGC
>CASEBP010000122.1 GCA_949285275.1 uncultured Oscillospiraceae bacterium
CGCCGCCCCCGCTCCGGCTCCCGCCGCTGCAGCTCCTGCCGGCGCCAGCACCATTGCCGCGCCGATGAGCGGCACAATCCTCAAGACGCTGGTTGCGGTCGGTGATACGGTCCAGTCCGGCCAGTGTGTGCTGGTGCTTGAGGCGATGAAGATGGAAAATGAGATCTTCTCCCCCTGCGACGGCACCGTCCGTGAGCTTGCCGTCTCCCAGGGCGCCGCGGTTCAGCCCGGCCAGACCCTGATGGTCATCGGCTGACCGGTTCCCGTCTTTGACGCCGGTCGCCCCGCCGCATCGGCTGGGGCGCGCGAATACAGTGAAAAGGAAATGTGGAGGTTTTACTTATGGGAAAAGTGTATACCCTGTCTGAGGCGATTTCCAAGTTCGTCCATAACGGCGACCACATCTGCTTCGGTGGCTTCACCACCAACCGCAAGCCCTACGCGGCGGTGCGTGAGATCCTGCGCCAGGGACTCGGCGATTTTATCGTCGAGGCCGGCCCTGCGGGCGGCGACTGGGATATGCTGATCGGTGAGGGCCGGGTCAAGGCCTACATCAACTGCTACACCGCCGACTCGGGTGTGACCAACGTCTCCCGCCGGTTCCGCGCCGCCTATGAGAAGGGCGAGCTGGTGATGGAGGACTACTCCCAGGATGCCCTGATGCTGATGCTGCATGCTGCGTCGCTTGGCCTGCCCTTCCTGCCGGTGCGCCTGATGCAGGGTTCCTCGCTGACCGATATGTGGGGCATCTCCAAGGAGGTCAGAAAGACCATCGACAAGCTGCCTGACGATAAATTCGTCTATGTTGACAACCCCTTCAACCCCGGCGAGAAGGTCGTTGCGCTGCCGGTCCCGCAGCTTGACACTGCGATCATCCATGTGCAGAAAGCCTCGCCCGACGGCACCTGCATCATCGAGGGCGACGAGTTCCACGATGTCGATATCGCCGTTGCGGCCAAGACGGTTATCGTCACCTGCGAGGAGCTGATCTCGGATGAGCAGATTCGCCGGGATCCCACCCTCAACCGGGTGCCTCCCTTCTGCGTGTCGGCGGTTGTCCACTGCCCCTACGGCGCCCATCCGTCCCAGTGCTACGGCTACTATGACTACGACAATCCGATGCTCAAGGAGTACGGCGCTGCGTCCAAGACCGATGAGGACTTCAAGGCCTTCCTTGACAAGTATGTCTATGGCGTCAAGGACCATTACGAGTATCTCGACAAGATCGGCGCGTCCCGCCTGCTCAAGCTCAAGACGGTCCCCGGCTACGGCTATGCGGCTAAGGTCAAGTAAGGTTAGGGAGGGTATATAGAATGGCTGATTACACCAACTACACCAATAAAGAAATGCAGGCCGTTACCATCGCCAAGGTGATCCAGAACGGCCAGATCGTCATCGTCGGCACCGGCCTGCCGCTGATTGGCGCCTCGCTCGCCAAGCGGGTCTTTGCCCCCGGCTGCCAGCTTATCGTCGAGAGCGGCCTGATGGACTGCTCCCCCATTGAGGTGCCGCGTTCGGTCGGCGACCTGCGGTTTATGGCCCACTGCGCGGTACAGTGGCCTAACTACCGCTTCGTCGGCTTCGAAGCCAACGAGTGGCTGCACGACAACGACCGGCTGATCGCCTTCATCGGCGGCGCCCAGATCGACCCCTATGGCAACGTCAACTCCACTTCGATCGGCGACTATCACCATCCCAAGACCCGGTTCACCGGTTCGGGCGGCGCCAACGGCATCGCCACCTTTGCCAATACCGTCATCATGATGCAGCATGAGAAGCGCCGCTTCATGGATAAGATCGACTACATCACCAGCCCCGGCTATATCGATGGCCCCGACGGCCGCGCCAAGAAGGGCCTGCCCACCAACCGTGGACCGCAGATGGTTGTTACCGACCGCGGCGTGATGAAGTTTGACGAGAAGACCAAGCGGATGTACCTGGCCGGCTATTATCCCACCTCCTCCCCCGAGGATGTCATCGAGAACACCGGCTTTGAGATCGACGTCTCCCGCGCCGTGCCGATCGAGGCGCCCGATCCCGAGGTTATCCGGATGATCCGCGAGGAGATTGATCCCGGCCAGGCCTTCATCCAGGTCCCCAAGGAGGAGCCCCAGGCGTAAGCCGGCGGCCGGCAATACGACACACAAGGAGGAAAAACCAGCATGAGCAACTATTCGATGCCCCGGTACTTTCAGAACATGCCTGTGATCGGCAGGCCGCTGACCAACCCCAACCCAGAGAACGAGGCCGAGATCAAGGCGCGTGAGGCTGAGATCCATGAGAAGGAAGAGGCCGCTCTGGCTGCCGGCACCGTCACCACCGAAAAGCTCAACGCCCGCGGCGAGATGACCGCGATGCAGCGGGTCTATCACCTGATCGACGCCGGGACCTGGTGCCCGCTCAACACCCTCTACAACCCCGGCAACAATAAGGACGGCTCCACCTCGATCGTCAAAGGCCTCGGCCGGATCGGCGGCAAGTGGGCGGTTATCGTTGCGTCGGACAACAAGAAGCTGGCTGGCGCGTGGGTGCCCGGTCAGGCCGATAACCTGCTGCGTGCCTCTGATACCGCCAAGATGCTGCGGATCCCGCTGATCTATGTCCTCAACTGCTCGGGCGTTAAGTTCGACGAGCAGGAGAAGGTCTATCCGAACCGCCGCGGCGGCGGCACCCCCTTCTACCGCAACGCCCAGCTGGCACAGATGGGCATCCCGGTTCTGGTCGCCATCTATGGAACCAACCCGGCCGGCGGCGGTTACCATTCGATCTCCCCGACCATCCTGATTGCCCATGCCCACGCCAACATGGCGGTCGGCGGCGCGGGCATCCTCGGCGGCATGAACCCCAAGGGCCATGTCGATATGGAGAGCGCACAGGCGCTGATTGATGCGACGGTCAAGGGCCCGAAGGTTGCCCCTCCCGGAACGGTTGTGATCCATCACAACGAGACCGGCTTCTTCCGCGAGGTCTATGCCGAGGAGCAGGGCGTTCTCGAAGCGATCAAGAAGTACATGGACTATACCCCCGCCTACAACCTCGAGTACTTCCGGGTCGACGATCCGCGTGAGCCGCAGTTCGATCCCAACGAGCTGTACAGCATCGTCCCGACCAACCAGAAGAAGACCTACAACACCTACGAGGTCATGGCCCGTCTCTTCGATAATTCCGAGTTCTTTGAGTATAAGAAGGGCTATGGTCCTGAGATGATCACCGGTCTGGCTAAGGTCGACGGCCTTCTCGTCGGCGTTATCGCCAACGCCCAGGGCCTGCTGATGAACTACCCCGAGTACAAGGGCGCCGGCGCGATGGGTATCGGCGGCAAGCTCTACCGCCAGGGCCTCATCAAGATGAACGAGTTCGTCACCCTCTGCGCCCGCGACCGCATCCCGCTGATCTGGCTGCAGGATACCACCGGTATCGATGTCGGCGACGACGCCGAGAAGGCGGAGCTGCTCGGCCTCGGCCAGGCGCTGATCTACTCGATCCAAAACTCCGATATGCCGTCGCTCGAGATCACCCTGAGAAAGGGCACCGCCGCCGCGCACTATGTCCTGGGCGGCCCGCAGGGCAACGACAACAACGTCTTCTCGCTCGGCACCGCCGCTACCGAGATCTACGTCATGCACGGTGAGACCGCAGCTGCTGCGATGTACTCCCGCCGCCTGGTCAAGGATTCGCAGGCCGGCAAGGATATCCAGCCGATCATCGACAAGATGAATGAGCTGATCCGCGAGTATGCCGAGAAGTCCAGTCCCTTCTACTGCGAGAAGGGCGGCCTGGTCGACAAGGTTGTCGATATGCCGATGCTGCGCTCCTATATTAAGGCGTTTACCGCTGCATACTATCAGAATCCCAAGTCGGTCTGCCCCTTCCATCAGATGCTGACCCCCAGAACGATGCGGGATTACGAGACCTTTACCAAGAAGTAAGAAGGCAGAGGCCGCGAGAGTTTTCCGCGCCCTGCAGGAGGAAATTATGGCAATCATTACAATGGGCATCGACGTCGGCTCCACCGCTTCCAAGTGCATCGTCCTGAAGGACGGCAAGGAGATCATCGGCAAGGCGCTGACCGACGTTGGTGCCGGGACCAGCGGCCCTGAACGGGTCGTCCGGCAGATCGTTGAGACGACCGGCATCCAGCTTGAGGAGATGGATTATATCCTCGCCACAGGTTACGGCCGCAATTCGTTCGAACAGGCCGCTTCCCAGATGAGCGAGCTTTCCTGCCACGCGCGGGGCGCTTACTTTCTCTTCCCCGAGGTCCACACCGTCATCGATATTGGCGGTCAGGACGTCAAGGTGCTTCAGATTGAGAATGGCGCGATGATCAATTTTCAGATGAACGACAAGTGCGCGGCGGGAACCGGTCGGTTCCTCGACGTCATGGCGCGGGTCCTGGAGGTCAAGGTGTCGGATCTGGCGATGCTCGGTTCCCACTCGACCAAGAAAATCGGGATCAGTTCGACCTGCACGGTCTTTGCTGAAAGTGAGGTCATCAGTCAGTTGGCGCAGGGCACCGACAAGTGCGACATCATCAATGGTATCCACCACTCGATCTCCAACCGGGTTGCGGGCCTTGCCCATCGGGTTGGGGTGCGGGATCAGGTGGTTATGACCGGCGGCGTCGCGCAGAACAGCGGGGTCGTCCAGGCGCTCGAGGAGGAGCTGGGACACAAGGTGTACACCTCGCCGATCACCCAGTATGTCGGCGCGCTGGGCGCCGCCCTCTTCGCCTATCAGAAGTGCGTCAAAAAGTAAACCGTATCCGGGCTTCACGCGGTCACAAGCCGCGTGAAGCTGCATCCTAAAAGATTCGGAGGTAAGAATCATCATGGCTGAAACTGCAAAGCCCAAGAAGACCGTCAGCCCCGGCGTATTGGCTCTTCGCAAGGTGGTCGAGGACGTCTATGCCGACGCCCGTATCGCCAAGCAGGAGGGGAAACCGGTTGGCTGGTCCTCTTCGAAGTTCCCCTGTGAGCTGTACGAGGCCTTTGGCCTGAATGTCGTTTATCCTGAGAACCAGGCAGCCGGCATCGCCGCCAACCGCGACGGCGAGATTATGTGCCAGGCCGCGGAGGATCTCGGCTTTGACAACGATATCTGCGGTTACGCCCGGATCAGCCTGGCTTATTCCGCCGGCAAGCGCGCCGCCAAGAAGCTCGATCCCGAGACCCTCGAGTATGTCATCGACCCCAATTCCGGCAAGCCCCTCAAGGATGAAAACGGCAACGTTGTCGTCGATCCCGAGACGGGCAAGCCGGTGAAGGATCCCAAGACGCTCACCCCCTACACCGAGCTGGTCGACATCAACGAGCTGTGGGCGATGCCCGATGGCGAGGAGAAAGAGAAGCGCCTGGCCGCTATCAAGAGCTACCGCCAGATGCAGATGCCGATGCCTGACTTTGTGCTGTGCTGCAACAACATCTGCAACTGCATGACCAAGTGGTATGAAAACATTGCCCGGATGCACAACATCCCGCTGGTAATGGTCGATATCCCCTACAACAACACCGTCGAAGTCGACGACACCTATGTCGCCTACATCCGCGGCCAGTTTGACGATGCGATCAAGCAGCTCGAGAAGATCAGCGGACGCAAGTTCGATGAGAAGAAGTTCGAGGATGCCTGCGCGCATGCCAACCGCACCGCAAAGGCCTGGCTGAAGGTCTGCGATTACCTGCAGTACAAGCCCGCTCCCTACAGCGGCTTCGACCTCTTCAACCACATGGCCGACGTTGTGACCGCCCGCGGCCGCAAGGAAGCTGCCGAGGCGTTCGAGCTGCTCGCCACCGAGATGGAAGAGCATGTCAAGAATGGCACCACTACCACCCCGTTCCCTGAGCAGTTCCGCGTGATGTTTGAGGGCATTCCCTGCTGGCCCAAGCTGCCCGCCCTCTTCAAGCCCCTCAAGGCCAACGGCGTCAACGTGACCGCCGTCGTCTATGCGCCTGCCTTTGGCTTCGTCTACAATAACATGGATGAGATGGTCCGCGCCTACTGCAAGGCCCCGAACTCGGTTTGTATCGAGCAGGGCGTTGACTGGCGCGAGGGTATCTGCCGCGACAACAAGGTCGACGGCGTGCTGGTCCACTACAACCGCAGCTGCAAGCCGTGGAGCGGCTATATGGCCGAGATGCAGCGCCGCTTCACCAAGGACCTCGGCGTTCCCACCGCGGGCTTCGACGGCGACCAGGCCGACCCCCGCAACTTCAACGCCGCCCAGTATGAGACCCGCGTGCAGGGACTCGTCGAGGCGATGCAGGAGAACAAACGCCTCAAAGAGGAGGGCAAGGCATAATGAGTATCGAAGTATTGCTGAACGAATTCAAGGAAGCTGCCGCCAGCCCGGCCAAGCTCCTGCGGGAGTATAAGGCCGCCGGCAAAAAGGTGGTTGGCGTCCTGCCCTACTACGCCCCCGAGGAACTGGTCTATGCCGCCGGCATCGTGCCGATGGGCATCTGGGGCAGCAACACCAAGACCATCAACCGCGCCAAGGAGTACTGCGCCACCTTCTACTGCACCATCGCTCAGCTCGCGCTCGAAATGCTGCTCGATGGTACGATGGATCAGCTTGACGGTATCATCACCCCCACCATCTGCGATACGCTGCGCCCGATGTCTCAGAACTTCCGGGTCGCAATGGGCGACAAGATGAAGGTGATCTTCCTGGCCCATCCGCAGAACCGCTTCGCCGATTATGGCCTGAAGTTCTGTGTTGAGCAGTACAGCCGGGTCCGTAAGCAGCTGGAGGAGATCGCCGGCGCTCCGATGAGCGACGATGCGATCCGTGAGGCCATCAAGGTCTATAACCGCAGCCGCGCTGCCCGCCGCCGCTTTGCTAAGCTGGCCAATGAGCACTGCGACGTTATCACCCCCACCAAGCGCAGCGCCGTCTTCAAGGCTTCCTACTTCATGCTCAAGGATGCCTATACCGAGAAGCTTGAGGCCCTCAACGCCGAGCTGGAGAAGCTGCCGGTATGTCAGTGGAAGGGTGTCAAGGTCGTCACCTCCGGCATCATCTGCGACAATCCCAAGCTGCTGCAGCTGTTTGAGGAGAACAACGTCGCCATCGCGGCTGACGATGTCGCCCATGAGAGCCGGATGGTCCGGGTCGATGCCGCTGAGAACGGCGATCCGATGGAGGCGCTCGCCCGTCAGTTCGCGATGCAGGATTATGATATTCTGCTCTACGATCCCGCCTCTTCCCAGAACCGCCGCGGCGAATTTGTCGCCAAGATGGTCAAGGACAGCGGCGCGCAGGGCCTGGTGCTCTTTATGCAGCAGTTCTGCGACCCGGAGGAGATGGAATATCCCTGCCTGAAGAAGGCGCTCGACGAGGCCGGAATCCCGCACATCAAGCTCGGTATCGATCAGCAGATGCGCGACTTCGGCCAGGCGGCAACCGCTATCCAGGCATTTGCCGATGTGCTCGAGATGAACAAGTAACCGCTTGCGACAAAGGCGGCAGGGCTTTGGCCCTGCCGCTTTTCGTTTGCCGCGTCCTCTTGACGGGAGCACGCCCCGGGGTTATGATAGGGCAATAACGATACGCCGCCGGCGTGACAGGAGAGAACACAGATGCGACAAGTTAAGGAAATCAGCGCCCAGGTTTTGACCGAGCTTCCGGCCGTCGACCTGGCGGAGGTCGACCGGCTGCTTTCGGCAGAACTGGCCCGCAGCAAACAAAAAATCGTCGTGCTCGACGACGATCCGACCGGGGTACAGACGGTGCATGATGTATCGGTCTACACCGACTGGAGCGAAGAGAGTATCCGGCAGGGCTTTGCCGAACCGAAACGGCTCTTTTTTATCCTGACCAATTCCCGTGGCTTCACCGTTTCACAGACCACCGCCGCGCATCGCGAGATTGCCGCCCGGGTAGCCGCTGCGGCCCGTGAGGCAGGGGTGGATTACCTGGTGATGAGCCGCTCCGATTCGACGCTGCGGGGACACTATCCGCTCGAGACCGAGCTGCTGCGGCAGGGTTCGGAGGAAGCCGGCCTGCCGGTAGACGGCGAGATTCTCTGTCCTTTCTTCCGGGAAGGCGGACGGTATACCCTCGATGATGTTCACTATGTCCGGTATGGTGACCGGCTGGTCCCGGCAGGGGAAACCGAGTTCGCAAAGGATGCCACCTTTGGCTACCGTTCCTCCGACCTGAAGGACTACATCGAGGAGAAGACCGGCGGCGCCTATCCCGCCTGTTCGGTGGTGTCGGTCGGCCTGGAGGAACTGCGGGGAATGCAGCTGGACCAGATCGAACAGAAACTGCTGAAGGTATCCGGCTTCGGAAAGGTGATTGTCAATGCTGCCGCAGAGGAGGATATCAAGATCTTCTGTATCGCCCTCTGCCGGGCGATGGCAAAGGGCAAACGGTTCCTTTTTCGAACCGCTGCCGCGCTGGTTAAGGTGCTCGGCGGAGTCAGCGACCGCCCCCTGCTGACCCGGGAGGAAATGATCCATCAGGAGAGCCGGAACGGCGGGGTCATTGTTGTGGGTTCCCACACCCAGAAAACCACCCGCCAGCTGCAGGCGCTGCAAACGCTGTCCGGAATCGTCCCGGTCGAATTTGATTCCGACCTGGTACTCGACGAGGCGGCCTTTGCGGCCGAGACCGAGCGGGCCACCCGCCGCATCGAGGAGATCATTCGCAGCGGCAGGACGGCGGTTGCCTACACCCGGCGACGGTTGCTCACGGTGGAAAACGATACCCCTCAGGATGCGCTGCTGCGTTCGGTGAAGATTTCCGATGCGGTGCAGTCGTTGGTCGGAAATCTCGTCGAGACGCCACTTTTTGTCATCGCCAAAGGCGGCATCACCTCCAGCGACGTCGGTACCAAGGCGCTGCGGGTCCGGCGGGCCACCGTTATGGGGCAGATCCGGCCGGGCATTCCTGTCTGGAAGACGGGGGAAGAGAGCCGATTCCCGGGCATCCCCTATGTGATCTTCCCCGGCAACGTCGGAGAGGACACCACCCTGCGCGAGGCGGCTGAAATTCTGATGGGGACAGCGGCACAAAAAAACTGAGCTGCGCCGCGATTATCTGTGGATGCTGTATCGGCATGAAACAAAGCCCCCGGCCATTGGCCGGGGGCTTTGTCGCGCTGAGAATTACTCTTCTTCGGCGAAGTTTCCGGTATAGAGCTGATAGTACTTTCCCTTTTTGGCGATCAGCTCATCGTGGGTTCCTTTTTCGATGATCCGGCCCTGTTCAAGCACTACGATGCAGTTGGCATTGCGGACGGTGGAGAGCCGGTGAGCGATGACGAAGGTGGTGCGGCCGGCCATGAGGGCATCCATACCGTCCTGAACCAGCTTTTCCGTGCGGGTATCAATCGAAGAGGTCGCCTCGTCCAGAATCAGCACCGGCGGATCAGCTACTGCTGCCCGCGCAATCGCCAGCAGCTGTCGCTGGCCCTGGCTGAGGTTGGCGCCGTCGCCGGTGATCATTGTCTGGTAGCCATCCGGCAGCCGCTGGATAAAGCCATCGGCATTGACCCGCCGGGCCGCCGCCATGCATTCCTCGTCGGTGGCGTCGAGCTTGCCATAGCGGATGTTCTCCAACACCGTCCCGGTGAAGAGGTGGGTGTCCTGCAGCACGATGCCGAGGCTGCGGCGCAGGTCCGGCTTTTTGATTTTGTTGATATTGATGCCGTCGTAGCGGATTTTTCCGTCGGCGATGTCATAAAACCGGTTAATCAGATTGGTGATGGTCGTCTTGCCGGCGCCGGTTGCCCCGACAAAGGCGATCTTCTGTCCCGGTTTGGCCCAAAGGCTGATGTTATGCAGAACCAGCTTGTCAGGGGTATAACCAAAGTCGACGTCGTCAAAGACCACGCCGCCCTGCAGCCGGGTATAGGTGGTTTCGCCGGTCGAGCGGCGGGGATGCTGCCAGGCCCACAGACCGGTGCGCTCCTGCGACGGGGTGAGGGTCCCATCGGGATTTTCGCGGGCACTGACCAGCTCGACATAGCCGTTGTCCTCCTCGGGGGGCTGGTCCATCAGCGCGAAGACACGCTGAGCGCCCGCCGCGGCGTTGACGATAAAGTTGACCTGCATACTGACCTGAGTGATCGGCTGGGTGAAGCTCTTGTTGAGCCCGACAAAGGTGACAACCGCCCCGAGGGTTACCCCGGCCATTCCGTTGATCGCCAGCAGCGCACCGACGATCGCCATTGTGACATAGCTCAGCCACCCGATGTTGGCGTTGATTGGCATCAGCAGGTTGGCGTAGCGGTTGGCCTGCTCGGTGCTTGCACGAAGCGCCTGATTGAGGCGGTGAAAATCATCTTTGGCCTGCTGCTCATGGCAGAAGATCTTGACGACCTTCTGTCCGTCGAGCATCTCCTCGATGAAGCCGTTGACCGCGCCGAGATTGCGCTGCTGATCGACATAGAAGCGGCCGGATAGTTTGGAGAGCTTGGCGGTGACGGCCAGCATCAGAACAGCGGTGGCCAGTGAGATGACGGTCAGTATCGGGTTGAGCAGCAGCATTGTCACCAGGGTGACGGCCATTGTCACCATCGAGTTGATGGTCTGAGGAACGCTCTGTCCGAGCAGCTGACGCAGGGTATCGACGTCGTTGGTGTAGACCGACATGATATCGCCGTGGGCATGTGTGTCAAAATATTGGATCGGCAGCTGCTCCATCCGGGAGAAGAGGTCGTCACGCAGTTGGCACATCGTCCCCTGGCCGATGCTGACTATGATGCGGTTGTAGGAGTAGGCGGTCAGCACCCCGACCCCCATCACACAGGCCAGCCGGGTGATCTCGGCGGCCAGCGGGCCAAAGTCGGTTGAGCCACTGGCGAGCATCGGGGCGATGTAGTCGTCAATCAGCGTTTTGGAGAAGCTCGCGCCGGCCACGTTGGCTACCGCAGAGACCAAAATGCAGAGGATGACCAGCAAAAACGGCAGCCGGTAAAGATGCAGCATATAGCGCAGTACCCGCTTGAGGACGGGAAAGGCGTCACGCCGGCTCATCGAGCGAGGAGCCATTCTTGAACGATTCATGATAGGATACCTCCCTTCAGGCGGGTTGATCGAAGTCGCCGCCACCCTTGACCTGGGATTCGTAGATTTCCCGGTAGATGGCGTTGGACTTGAGCAGGTTTTCATGGGTGTCAAAGGCGTCGACCCGTCCCTCGTCGAGGACAAGGATGCGGTCGGCGTGCTCGATGCTGGAAATCCGCTGGGCGATGATCAGCATCGTGGTGCCGGGAATCTTGGCAGCGAAGGCGGCGCGAATCTTAGCATCGGTGGCAGTGTCCACCGCGCTGGTCGAGTCGTCAAGAATCAGGATTGCCGGCTTTTTGAGCAGGGCGCGGGCGATGCAGAGCCGCTGCTTCTGTCCGCCTGAGACGTTGGCGCCACCCCGTTCGATGACGGTGTGGTAACCGTCGGGAAGCCGGTCGATGAACTCATCGGCACAGGCGGCCCGGCAGGCGTCGGCGCACTCTTCATCGGTGGCGTTGGGATCGCCCCAGCGCAGGTTTTCCAAAATGGTGCCGGAGAAGAGGGTGTTCTGCTGCAGTACGACCGAGACTTGATTCCGCAGTGCCTCCATGTCGTAGCGCCGCACATCCTCCCCGCCAACCCGGACCGAACCGCTGTCGGCGTCATAGAGGCGGCAGATCAGGTTGACCAGGCTGCTTTTGCCCGAACCGGTACCGCCGATGATGCCGATCGTTTCGCCGGAGCGGATCTGTAGGGTGATATCGGTCAGGGCATTGCGGCCGCTGCCGTGCTGGTAGGAGAAGTTGACATGGTCGAATTCGATGCTGCCGTCGGCCAGCTGGTGCAGGGGATTCTCCGGATTCTTCAGATCGGGGGTTTCATCAAGCACCTCGGCGATACGGCGAATGCTGGCCATCGAGATACTCAGCATGACAATGATCATCGAGAGCATCATCAGGCTCATCAGCAGCGACATGATATAGCTGAACAGGCTGGTCAGATCTCCGGTCGTCATACTGCCGCCGACGATCAGCTGGGCTCCCAGCCAGGAAGCCGACAGGATGCAGAAGTAGACGGCCAGCATCATCGCCGGGTTATTGAAGGCGAGCAGCCCCTCGGCCCGAACAAAGAGCCGGCGCAGATTGCCCGACGCGGTCGAGAACCGTTTGGTCTCATAGTCTTCCCGGACAAATGCCTTGACTACCCGGATGGCGGCAACGTTCTCCTGAACGCTTGCGTTGAGGTCGTCGTATTTCTGGAAGACCTGGTTGAAGAGCCGCAGGGTCACCGCCATGATGGTGCCAAGCACCACGATAAGGAAGACGACGGCGATCAGGAACATCATGCTGGTCGGCGGGCTGATCAGCAGACACATCAGAAAGCTGAAGATAAAGTTGAGCGGGGCGCGCACGGCGATCCGGATCATCATCATGAAGGCGTTCTGGACGTTGGTGATGTCGGTGGTCATTCGGGTCACCAGGCTCGGCACGCTGAAACGGTCGATGTTGGAGAACGAGAAGGTCTGAATGTTGGCGTAGATGGCTTCCCGCAGGTTAGCTGACAGCCCCGACGAGGCGGTCGCCGCGAACCGGCCTGCCGCCGCCCCGAAGAGCAGGCTGAAAAAGGCCATGACGATCATGATCCCGCCATAACGATAGACCAGAGGAATGTTGCCAGCCTCCAGCCCATTGTCGATGAGCCGGGCGGTGATGAAAGGCAACAGGATCTCCATCAGGACCTCCAGCGCCGTCAGGCCGATGCAGAGCAGGGCTTCCCGCCGGTACCGGCCAAGCTGTTGTAAGATTTTTCTCATAGGTTGGGTACCTCCCTGTCTCCGCCCTGCGAAAGGACGGACAGATTTTTTCGCATTTTCTTCTGGAGCCGGTTGAGCAGACGAAGTTCTTCGTCCGAGAAACCGGCATAAAGTCTTCCTTGAATCTCCCGGATGGCGCAGTCGGCCGATTCCCGGATCCGAAGCCCCTGTTCGGTGCCGAAGAGCAGCTTGCGCCGCTCGTCCCACGGACAGGACTCGACCCGGATATAACCTTTGTCCCGCAGCTTCTTGATAAGGCTGGAGAGAGACGCCATCGAATAACCGGACAGACGGTGCAGTTCGGTCAGCGAGGTGCCAGTTCTATTGGCCAGGATTTCAAGCAGGAGCTGCGCCTGTACACCGGTGATCCCCTTGCCGGCGAGGGATTGGTTGACCCACATCTCCAGCTGGATGCTGATCAGACGGTGGTCCCGGGTGATCTCCCCCATCAATGCGTTCATGAAGGGATCGCCTCCTTAGGATCGAAATAGTTTGAAGACATATTATTCTTATAGCATAAACCGGCTTGCATGTAAAATTCAAATCTGTTATCATGGATAAAAGATTTTTATGATAATGCGGCATACCAGGATGTCCACAGTGCAAAGCAGAGGAGGCTCTTCGGATGAATACGACCCAGCTGGAATGTTTTCTCACCGCCGCCAACTTTCTGAATTTCTCCCGGGCGGCCGAGCATCTGCAGCTGACCCAGCCGGCCGTCAGCCACCAGATCCGTACCCTTGAGGATGAGCTGGGGGTCAGCCTTTTCAACCGCGCCGGACGCAAGGTCAGCCTTACGCAGGAGGGTCATCTGTTCGTTCAGTATGCCGGGGAGATCCTCAAGCTGGCCGGGATGTCCCGGTCCCGGCTGCTCGAGTCGGCGCAGATCCGGCCGGTCCGGTTGGGGATCGCCTGCCGCAATACGATGGAGTTGGCGCTGCTGCGTCCCGCCCTGTCGCAGCTGCGGGAGGAACAGCCTGAACTGCTTCCGGCGATCCGGATTGTGCCGTTCGACTCGATTGAGAACCAGCTGCGGGAGGGGCAGGTTCAGGTGATGTTCTCCTACCAGGAGATTGCCCCTAAAAATGGTGAGTACCGGGAACTGCTGCGCTGTCCGCTGGTTGCCGTCTGTTTGCCCGATCACCCGCTCGCCCTGCAGGCCAGCCCGACTCTGCCGCAGCTGTCCGAGGCAGGGCGGATTGCGGTTTGCCGTCCGCCGATCTGCCCACCCACCCTCTTTGCGCTGCAGGGAAGGATCGCTACCCTCAAGGCGCCGGGGCAGACGATCTTCTGCGAATCCTGGGAGGTCATCCACACCCTGGTTGAAACCGGATTCGCTTTTACGGTTGAAACCGATCTGCCGCAGGCCAGACGGCCGGATCTGCGGTATCTGCCGCTGGATGGCTTTGAGCCGCTGTCCTTTGGGGTGGTTACCCTCCCGGGCGGACGGGATCCGATGGTCCGGCGGCTGCTGGCGTTGCTGCAGCAGACGCTGAGCTAGTGGCCCATGTTTGGAAATACAAAAAAAGCACCTGCTTAGCAGGTGCTTTTTCTGGTGACCCGTACGGGATTCGAACCCGTGTTACCGCCGTGAAAGGGCGGTGTCTTAGACCCCTTGACCAACGGGCCATGATACAAAAGGCTCTTACACGAAGAGCCTTTTGCGTACTGGTAGCGGCTATAGGATTCGAACCTACGACACTTCGGGTATGAACCGAATGCTCTAGCCAACTGAGCTAAGCCGCCATGTGCAGCGTCACTTATTATAGCAGAGCTGGTCCAATCTGTCAACAAAAAAAGCGGCGGATTCGAGCCTTTTTTTGAAAAATCCGGTGCAGAAAATGCCGCGGCAAAGGTCAGGTGCTGGGTTCGGCACTGAGGATCTCGACCGGATCCACCACCGCCTGCTCCTGGCGCTCAAGCAGCAGGAACCGGGCTTCGTCCCAGTCCCCGTTGAGATAGTCGCGCAGCAGCGAGAGATTGGCAGCGTACTCTCGGCCTTCCCGGCGGGGCTGGACATTCGTGAAGAGGCTGTCCGAGACGGTGCAGGGGTTGCCAAAGGCGGGGGAGAGGAAATGGCAGCCGTTTCCGAGCAGCCAGCGGGGAGCGTCCTCGTTTTCCGAGAAGGCTTGGTGGTACCGCGTGAGGCTGCCCAGCAGCAGATGGGCGCAGTTATGAGCCCGGGGCAGGACGATCGGGATATGGCCGGCCTGTAGGCCGTTGGACAGACAGCTGCCGACGCAGGGGAGTATGTAGTCGAACCCTTCGGCCGCATCTATCCGCTGCTGCAGTACGGCGGGAGACGGAGGCTCGGGAAGAATCTCCAGGTCGATCTCGTGGGGGGAGAAGGCGGACAGCAGGGACAGTTCCCGCCGCAGTGCACAACAGCCGAACACTTTGAATTTCATCGTGATACTCCTTTGCAAAGAGCACAGGGCTCTTGTGGTTTTCGATGAGAAAAGTGTATAATAAAAAAACGCCGCAAATCAATGGAATCTTCCCCCATACCTGCCCAAAATGGCCGGTTGGGAGAGATTACCGCCGTGGGCAGGAAAGGTGTGGGGCAGACGCTCCCGCTGCCTTCCAGCTCCGGCCACCAATTCGCCGGCGGGAGGACGATAAGGATGGCTACCGAATGGACAAAACAGCAGCAGGACGGCCCGGTGCGGACGCTGCTTATCGGAATCGATACAGGGGAGTATGACGCGGAACAGTCGATCGGCGAGCTGACCGAGCTGGCCCGAACCGCCGGTGCCCAGGTCGAGGGGACGCTGATCCAGCGCCGCGATGCCCCCGACCCCGCCACCTGTCTGGGCGCGGGCCGGTTGGCTGAGGCGGAGCTTCTCTGCCGCAATCTGGATATTGAGTTGGTTATCTTCGACCGGGAGCTGACCGGAAGTCAGACCGCCAACCTCGAACAGGCGCTCGATGTGCGGGTTATCGACCGAACCACCCTGATTCTAGATATTTTTGCCCAGCGGGCGCGTTCGGCAGAGGGACGGCTTCAGGTTGAGCTGGCACAGCAGAAGTACCGGCTGCCCCGGCTGACCGGCAAGGGCATTGCACTGTCCCGGCTTGGGGGCGGAATTGGGACCCGGGGCCCCGGCGAAACCCAGCTGGAAACTGACCGCCGCCATATCCGCCGCCGGATCGCCGCGCTGGAGCGGCAGCTGGAGGATCTGACCCGCCGCCGCAGTCTGGCCCGGCAGCGCCGCCGCAAGGATGAGGTCACCTGTGTGGCGATCGTCGGATATACCAACGTCGGGAAGTCGACGCTGCTCAACGCTCTGACCGACGCGGGGGTACTCGCGGAGGATCTGCTTTTTGCCACTCTCGATCCCACCGCGCGGGCCCTTTCGCTGCCCGACGGACGGCGGGTCATGCTGATCGATACGGTCGGGCTCATCCGCCGGTTGCCCCATCTGCTGGTCGAGGCGTTCCGCTCCACCCTTGAGGAGGCGGCGGAGGCCGACCTGATTCTCAATGTCTGCGATATTTCGGCTCCTGACGCTGCCGAGCAGATTGCCGTCTCCACCGCTCTGCTGCGGGAGATCGGTGCACAGAAGGTGCCGGTTCTCAACGTGCTCAACAAGTGTGATCGGCTTTGTGCCCTGCCCGAGGTCTACGGCAGGGATAACTGCCTGATCTCGGCGCGGACAGGCTGGGGGCTGGACCGGCTGCTCGAACGGATCGAGGCGCTGCTGCCCCCCACCCATACCCGTATTCGACTGCTGATTCCCTACAGCGAGGGCGGACTGCTCGGGGAGATCCGTTCCCGTGGAACGGTCTGCTCCCAGCAGTTTCTCGAGCAGGGGGTGCTGATCGACGTTTGGCTCGATCTGCGGCTGCTTCCCCGCTGCCGGCCGTTTTTTGCACCGTCCGACGAAAGGCAGTGAATTTCGGGAAAAGCTCTTGTTTCATGCCGGCTTTGTATGGTAAGATGTATGGGACGGCAGCCCGCCGGTCGATCCGGCCGGGGCGCAAACGATGCTATAGGGAGGCATATCTATGCAAAAGGTTGGAATTACCGAAACGGTCCTTCGGGACGCGCAGCAGTCGCTGATTGCCACACGGATGCCCTATTCCGATTTTGAAGGGATCCTCCAGACAATCAATCAGGCCGGCTACTATTCGGTCGAGTGCTGGGGCGGGGCTACCTTTGATACCTGCCTGCGCTATCTTAACGAAGATCCGTGGGAGCGGCTGCGGAAGATTCGCGCCGCCATGCCGGACACCAAGCTGCAGATGCTGCTGCGCGGACAGAATATCCTGGGCTACAAACCCTATCCCGACGATGTCGTCGAGAAGTTTGTCGAGTATTCAATCAAAAACGGCATCGATATCATCCGGATTTTCGACGCCCTCAACGATCCCCGCAACCTCGAGGTCGCGGTTAAGGCCACCAAGAAATTCGGCGGCATTGCATCGGGCACCATCTGCTTCACCATCAGCCCGGTTCATACCCTCGAGAAGTACATCGAGCTGGGCAACCAGCTGCGGGATATGGGCTGCGATACCATCTGCATTAAGGACATGGCCGGCATCATGGGCCCGCAGGAGGCCTTTGACCTCGTTCGCGCCCTCAAGCAAAACGTCAAACTGCCGGTGGTCATCCACACCCACAGCACGACCGGCCTCGCCCCGCTGACGATGCTCAAGGCGGTCGAGGCGGGCGCCGATGTCATCGACACCGCCATCTCCAGCATGTCGGGCGGCTCCTCCCAGTACGCCACCGAGAGCATGGCCTATGCGCTGCGCCAGCTCGGTTACGACCTCGACGTCGACGACAAGAAGCTTAAGGAGATCGCTGACTACTTTGCCCCGATCCAGAAGAAGGGGATTGAATCTGGCCTGCTGGATCCGTTCGTTCTCGGCACCAAGGCCGGCGCGCTGGTCTATCAGATTCCGGGCGGCATGATCTCCAACCTGCTCAGCCAGCTCAAGCAGCAGAACGCGGCCGATCGGCTCGACGAGGTGCTGCTGGAGGTGCCTAAGGTCAAGGCCGATCTCGGACATCCGCCGCTGGTCACTCCGACCAGCCAGATCTGCGGTGTCCAGGCGGTAATGAACGTTTTGACCGGCGAGCGGTACAAGATGGTTTCCAACGAGGTGAGAAGCTATCTGCGCGGCGAGTATGGACGCGCACCCGGCGAGGTCAATCCCGATGTGATCAAGAAGGTGCTCAAGGACGAGGTTCCTTCTACTGAGCGCTATGCCGACCGGCTTGCGCCCGCCTTCGAGGCGACCCGCGAGAAACTCGGCTCCAAGGCCCGGTGCGACGAAGATGTTCTGTCCTATCTCGTCTTCCCGCAGCTCGCAGAGAAGTACTTCGAGAAGCGGGATCAGCCCGCCGAGGATCCGGCCGCCGTCGCCGCCGCTGCTGCCGCTGTGGCTGCCAGCACTGCCTCCGCCGCTCCCGCTGCCCCCGCGGCTCCCGCTGCCTCCGCTGTTCCTGCAGTTGGGGTTAAGGTCGGATACAGCGTGCGCCGTCTCGGATAAGGAGGGACGATAGGATGGAATTCATGAACAGCCCGTTGGCCGGCACAGCGATTATCTTGATCGCGGTCGTGGTCCTGTGCATTTACATCGCGGGGAAAACCCGGCGGGATTATGCCGCCGCGATGGCCGACTATGAGCGCAAGATGGCTGAATACCAGGCCGCTGTCGAAAACAATACCGGGATGCTCAAGGATGGCGTCCCGTTCACCCCGCCCGATATCACGATGGAGGCGACCTCCGACGCGCTTGCGCCCTATTTCGGTCCCACCACAACCGTCGGCTTTGAGACTGGTGTCCGTTCGGTCGGCGGCTCCGGCAAGGTCGAGCTGACCGGTGTCGACGAGCGGACCGCTGCGGTGGTCATCGCGATCCTTTGCGAACAGCTCGGCGGCGATCCGTCCCGGCTGCGCTTTGTGTCGGTCAAGGCAGTTTAGGAGGTTGGCACAATGAAATATCTGGTTACCTTAAATGGAAACGAATATGAGGTGGAGGTCGGAGCTGATACCGTCACCCTTACGGCCGAGCGGATCGGGGCAGCCAAGTCTGCGCCTGCTCCGGCTCCCGCTCCGGCGCCTGCTCCCGC
>CASEBP010000123.1 GCA_949285275.1 uncultured Oscillospiraceae bacterium
CCCTTATGCGACGCGGACGACTACCGCAGTGTGGATGGGGAACAGGTCAAGAAGATGGTGGATCAGTTTATGTCCCACGGTTTTACCGCGATTGCCGATGTACAGATCCAGGATGAGAACGGGTCGATGGCCCTTCCGGTGGCGGGCGGAACAAATCTCACGGAAAACTATGTGGGGGCCGCTTTTTCCGACTACGACTCCTATCTGGTGTTGTCCCATTTCAAGGGGCATGCGATGGCGGGCTTTGGAGGGGCAATCAAGAATATCTCCATCGGCCTGGCTTCCGGAGAAGGGAAATGCTGGATCCACACCGGCGGAGAGAGTCTGACCTCCTTTATGGGCGGCACACGGGAGGCCTTTACCGAAAGCATGGCAGAGGCCGGAAAGTCCGTCTCGGATTACCTGGGCAACGGCGAGCGGATCACCTACATCAATGTGATGAACCGCCTGTCCATCGACTGTGATTGCAACGCAACTCCCGCCGAGCCGGACCTGCATGATATCGGGATTCTGGCTTCCAACGATCCGGTAGCGCTGGATCAGGCGTGCATCGATTTCGATTATTCTGGATACGGCCAAAAGGAGTTTCTGCCGATGAAGAAGTTTTTATTGTTTTTATTGGCCTGTGCGCTGCTGCTCTCGGCGACCGCCTGTGCTTCCGCGCAGGCCGCCGCATCTTCTGAAGACATTGCCGGCTTATCTGATCGTTCCAGCAGCGGCGGGGCAAGCGAGGAACCATCCGCTGCACAGGCGGAAAGCGCCTTGTCCGGCGCGGAGGAACCCCTGCCGGATCACGGCTGGCAGTTTGATGATCCGGAAAACCATCAGATGGATCCGGAGGTTCTGAAGGCCCTCCACCGGGCCCTGCCCGGCAGCGGTATTCATGCGGTGGTGACGGTGAAGGACGGGGTTATCATCGATGAATATTATGAGGACGGCTATGCGCCGGATCATCTCTTTGGGATCCATTCCGCGTCCAAATCCTTCACCGGTGCACTCATTGGCATTGCGATCAGCGAAGGGGCCATCGGCGGGGTGGATGATCTGGTCTCCGACTATCTGCCCCAGCTGCTGGAGCAGGAGGATACCCGCAAGCGGAGCCTGACGCTGCGCCATCTGTTGACCCAGACGTCCGGCCTGGAGTGGTACGAATGGGGCAGCGGCTACAGCAATTGGGCGGAGTTCCGCTCAGCGGAAAACTGGGTGGATTATATCCTGGGCCGCCGGCTGATTCATGAGCCGGGGACGGTTTTCAACTACAGCACCGGCAATACCCACCTTCTCTCTGCCGTTTTACAGGCGGCTACCGGCATGACCCAGGAGGAATACTGCCGCATCCACCTGTTTGACCCTATGGGGGTGAGCGGGGATGCCCACTGGCGCACCGATCCTCAGGGGATCGCCGACGGCGGCAACGGCGCCTATCTTTCCCCCCGGGACGCGGCAAAATTTGGACAGCTCTTTCTGGACGGCGGTGTCTGGCGGGGGCAGCAGCTGGTACCGGCTTCCTGGGTGGAAGAGTCGACATCGATACAGAACCCCGGTCCTGGCGGCAGCACCGGCGCTTACGGGTATCAGTGGTGGGTGCGTACCCACACCACCGGGGAATACGGCGCCTATGTTACCCCCTATCCCACCGCCAGCTACGACACCTATTTTGCCTTTGGATATGCGGGACAGTTTATCTATGTCGTGCCGGAATTGGAGCTGGTGACGGTGATTACCGGCAGCTGCCCGAGCTCCTACACCCCCCGGCCCTACTTCACCGATTATATCCTCAATGCCTATCAGGGGGGATAGGGGGATTCGATAGGGCGTTTGTCCCTCTGTGCGGATGCCGCTCCGGCCGGCTTCCCGTTGCGGAAACCGAGACGCGGCAGATGCGGTCTATCCTTTATTCTTATATATGAAACGGCAGGCGCCGTCAGCAAACTGGCTGACGGCGCTTTTTTTGTCTTCGGATATCTTTCGGCCCATAGGCGGGAGCGCGGGCAAAGGATAAGAACGGGGGAAGCGGATGGGGCGGGCCCGGGATAGCGGTTATCCGGACGGCGTGCAGAAAGGGCCGCGCAAAATCCATCACGGTTAAGAACAAAATATTCAATAGGGACACGATACATTTATTACATTGTTATAGTGAGAATGGTGATAAAGATGGTGTACAGGCGGATCCGGGATCTTCGAGAGGATAATGACTACACGCAGGCCTATGTAGCAGATAAAATCAATGTTGCTTCCCGGACTTATGCCTACTATGAGTCGGGGGAACGGATGATACCGCCCTCGGTGCTTCTGTCCCTTTCGGAGTTTTACCAGGTCAGCATCGATTATATTCTTGGCCGGACGGATGAGCCCTTTCTTCCTGCCATGATGATGCGGCAGGGAAAGAAGACCATCGGAGGCAACAAGAAGGCGGAAAATCAGTCGCTGTCGGAGCGGGTATATCTTTTTTTAAAGAATGCGATACTGCTGCAGACGATCCCCATGCTGGAAATGGGGTGTGTATTTTCGGAAGGGGATTTGGCCCAGCTGCTCCATTGCAGCGTAACGCCGGTGCGCGAGGCGGTCAATATGCTTCGCCGGGACGGCCTGGTGGTAACCGGATATTACCGGCCATCCCGGGTGGTGAGCTTTTCGATCAAAGAAATACAGGATATGTACGCCATCCGCATATGTCTGGAGGCGGCGGCGCTCCGCCTGGCGGTTGATCATATAACTTCTCAAGATATCGACTACCTCCGCAGGCAGACCGTTTTATTTGAGGCGGCCCACGCTTCACATGACTTCAAGCAGATCAACCTTCGCAACGGCGAGTTTCATGGCTTTTTTTTGGAGCGATCGGGCAACACCCTGTTGCGAAGCACCCTCTATCAATTCACGGAGAAGCTGCAGATGGTGCGGGTGCCCATGCTGCGGGAAAGGTGGAGCAATCCGACGCGGCCCGCGCGGGCGGCGGTCGAAGATCACAGGCGGATCATCGAAGCGATCGAAGCGCACGATTATGAAAAGGCGGAGGAAATCCTGTCCGACCACATCAATCAGGTTAACTTGTCGGTTTGCGCCTACTATGAGATGAAAAAGGACCCCAATGCGGAGCAAGAACGCAAAAATAGGCGAGTCACCCAAAAATAGCGAGAAAGGAAGCGTGAGACATGGATCAAATCATTTATCTGGACAGAAAGGATAATGTGGCAACCGCTTTGGCGGACTTTGCACCGGGAGAAACGATCGATGTGGCAGGACATACCATACGTCTTTTGGAGAGAATTCCCTTCGGCCACAAGGTCTCCGTCTGCGACATTCAAAAAGAGGGACTGATTTACAAATATGGGGCGGTAATCGGAAAGGCGACACAGGATATTCCGGCGGGAAGCGTTGTCCATATCCATAATATAACAAGCCTGAGGGGGTTAGGAAAATGAATGAGCCTTATTTTTGGGGATATGCACGCCCGAATGGTTCTTATGGCATACGCAACTATGTGGCTGTCATCAGTGCGTCGGATAATGCGAATTTTGTTGCCAGAAGGATTGCTTCGCTGGTAAGGGGCGCTGTGGCGGCCTGCCCGAGTCACGGCCGGGGAGAAGTGGCGGAGGATTTAAAGCAGCATGTGACGACATTAGGCGGGCTGGGGTGCAATCCCAATGTCTATGCCGCCATTGTTGTGGCTATGGAGCCGGTGATTGCGGGAAGGGTGGCGGATCGAATTCGTCAGAGCGGAAAGCCGGTCGAAATTGTCACCATTGATGACTTTGGAGGCTCGATGGGGGCCACAATGGCCGGAGTGCGCCTCGCGGAGCGCATGGTAATTGAGGCTTCCCGCCAGCTGAGAGTAAAAGTGGGGATGGAGCATTTGACACTGGGGGTCGAGTGCGGAGGGTCTGATCCCACTTCGGGAGTTGTGGCAAATCCGGCGACGGGCAAGGTTTCCGATCGGATTGTAGCCCTGAATGGAACGGTCATCCTCTCGGAAACGGCGGAATGGATGGGCGCCGAACAATTTTTGTCAGAGCGGGCGGCTACGCCGGAGCTGGCCGGGGAAATCGTGGGCGCCGTTAAGTGGTATGAGGATTACATGAAGCAGGTGGGGGTGGATATCGCAGGGACGAATCCCGCCCCGGATAATATCAAGGGCGGTTTGAGCACCATCGAGGAAAAATCAATCGGCGCCATCAAAAAGGGCGGGAGCACCACAATTCAGGGAATGATTAAAAACGGGCAGGCCGCCAACCTGAAGGGACTTGTACTTATGGATGCGCCGCCGCCGGGAGTGGAGAACATAACCGCTCTGGGCGCTGGCGGATGTCAGGCGATCATCTTCTCCACGGGGAAGGGAAACGCTATAGGAAATCCTTTTGTTCCCACGATCAAAACAACCGGAAATCCAAGGACGGCGGAGAATTGCGGCGACAATATTGACGTGGATCTCTCCGGCGTCGTCTCAGGCAAGATGACCCTGGACCAGGCCGGGGAATATCTGTTTGACTGCCTGATTGAACATCTCAACGGGAAGCTTACTACGGCGGAGGTGCTGGGCGATCTGGAGATAACGGTCACCCGAGACGGCTACACGGTGTAAAAAGTAGAGAAAGGGAAGGCTTCGAATGAAGATCAGTATTCCATATGGAAAGGGACAGGTAAGTGCGGATATCCCCAGCGAAAACCTTATGATGATTGCGAGGGCGGCCGAAAAGATAGAGGCGCTTCCCGACGAGGAGGAAGCGCTTCACAGGGCGTTTTCCAACCCCGTCGGAACCCCCTCCCTGGAGGAGCTTGCCGCAAAACTGAAGCCCGATGAGGAAGTCGTTATCCTGACCAGCGACTACACAAGGCCCACACCGACGGAAAAGCTGACCCGAATCGCTTTGGAGCATCTGGCCAAAGGCGGCGTCACGCCGGACCGCGTAACCGTTTTGTTCTGCTCAGGATTGCACCGCCCGATGACCAGAGAGGAGATGGAGGCGCTGCTGGGGGAACAGGCGCAAAAGGTGAGATACCATTCGCACGACGCCTACCATGATCCCTGCGTCAAGCTGGGGGTATCAAAAAACGGGACGCCCATCGAGATCAATGAAATTGCAGCGAGAGCGAAGCTGAAGATTTCCTTCAGCACCGTGGAACCGCATCATGCGGCCGGATGGTCCGGGGGCGGGAAGAACGTCATCCCGGGAATTTCGAGCAAGGACTCGGTTTTTGTACATCACAGCCAGATGCTGGATCACCGCACGAGGATCGGTGTGCTGGACGGGAATCCTTTCCGGGAGGATATTGACGAAATCGCACAAAGGGCAGGCGTGAACTTCATCTGCAATGTGGCGCTGACGGATGACAAAAAGATTGCCATCGCGGTGTGCGGAGATGTGGTGAAGGCGCATCGTGCCGTTGCGGCGCAGAGCGAAAAGGATATGGCGGTGACGGTAAGCCGGCTCCCCGATATCGTGATTGCCGGGCCGGGAGGCGCGCCAAGAGATAACAACTTCTGGCAGACCGAGGGAAAGGCAATTACAAGAGTGGGAAAGGCGGCGCGCCCGGGCGGCATCGTCATTATCGCCGCGGAGTGTGCAGAAGGTGTCGGACAGAAGCAATTCGAGGAGTTTATCAATGAAAATATGACGGCCGGAGCGGACCTGAACGAGGTTCTTGAAGATGTAAGGAGAAAGACCTTTACAGTGCAGCGTAACAAAATAGGGCGGATTTGTCAGGCCGTTTTGAGAAATCAGCTCTTTATCGTGTGCAGCAAAACGCTGCAAAGCGTATTTCCCAATCCGCCGTTCCGATTCTTTGATACGTTGCAGGAAGCGGTTGATGAGGCACTTTTGCAGTTGGGGGAGGATGCCCGGATCCTGGTTGTTCCCGAAACCACGCGGGTCCTCCTGAAACTGCCCGAGTCGTGAAGAGCCATATATGATTGGATGAGGGGGTGCTGTTTGTGCGTCAACTAGACAAGATCACCGGTGTGCTTCTGGTCCTTTTGAGCCTTGTGATATATGGGCAGGCAAGTACTTATCCCGACGAGGCCAGCAACTATGTCAAATATCTCGCTGTGGCGCTGTGCTTGCTCGCGGCAGTATTTTTGGTGCAGACCTTCAGAAAGACCCCGGCTTTTTCCTGGCCGGAGATCCGTCAGCATTTTGCCGGAATCCAATGGGCCTCGCTGATGCTTACGCTGTTATTTACGGTTATCTATGTCGCCACCATGAAGTGGATTGGTTTTATCATTGGAACCATTGTTTTTATCATGGTGGAGCTGGCACTGCTGGGCGTCAGAAAGGCGAGCCATTTGGTGGGGATATCGGTCATTTCCACCGCGGTATTGTATGTGTCTTTCGGAATACTGTTGAGTATTCGCCTGCCGGCTGGTATTTTGGACGGAATTCTTTAAGGGAGGCATAGCAATGGAAAACCTTTTTGCCTATCTGCTGAATGTGCTTACCCCCGTCAATTTAGCGTTCTGCTCTCTGGGCGTGGTAATCGGCATTATTGTGGGGGCTATGCCCGGGCTTACGGCGACGATGGCGGTAGCCGTGCTGATCCCGGTGACCTATAAGCTGGATGCCATTACGGCGCTGGTACTGTTGGGATCTGCGTATTGCGGCGCCCTTTACGGCGGATCGATTTCCGCCATCCTTCTGAATACTCCCGGTACGCCGGCTGCGGCTGCCACCTGTATCGAGGGTTACCCAATGGCGCAAAAGGGTGAAGCCGGGCGTGCGTTGGGAATGGCGACCTTTGCTTCGGGCATCGGCGGAATCATCAGCTTTTTTGCCCTGCTGCTGATGGCGCCTCTGCTCTCCGCGCTGGCGCTCAAATTTGCCCCCTCCGACTATTTTCTGCTGGCGCTGTTGGGCATTGGCCTGATTGTAAGCCTTTCATCAAAGAATTTCGTCAAGGGCCTGATCGCCGGGGTTCTTGGTCTGCTGCTGGCGACGGTGGGTATGGAGCCGATGACGGGATTTCCGCGTTTTACCTTTGGGAATACCTCGCTTTACGCGGGACTTCCCCTGGTTCCAACGCTGGTGGGCTTGCTTTCCACCTCTCAGCTGTTTTTACTGACCGAGCAGGCAACCCAGCGAATTATGAAGACAGACACCCTGATTGGGCGAATTGTGCCGAGCCTGAAAGAGCTCAAACGGCTGATACCGATTTTTATTCGGTCGTCCATCATCGGTATTGCGGTAGGCGTGATGCCGGGCGCCGGTTCCAATGTGGCGACCTTCATCGCCTATAACGACGCCAAGAGCATTTCGAAGGACGGAGCGAAATTTGGTACAGGTGTTGTCGACGGAATTGCCGCCACAGAGTCCTGCAACAACGCAGTTTCCGGCGGCTCTCTGGCTCCCATGCTGACCCTGGGAATACCGGGGAGCAATACTACCGCCGTTTTGATGGGGGCGCTGATGCTTCACGGTATGGCGCCGGGTCCCGAACTCTTCACAAAGCACGCGGAGACCGCTTACAGCTTCATTATGAGCCTGCTGCCGGCAAACATCATTATGGTGCTTTTCGGGCTGCTGGCGTGCAAATGCGCGGTACATATTGTTCGGATCCCCAACAATATTCTGGCGGCCGTCATTATGGCTTTGAGCGTAGTGGGCGCCTTCGCCCTGAACAACAACTTCTTTAATGTCTATATTATGCTGATTTTCGGCGTAATCGGGTACATTTTAAAGAAATTGGAGATCGATGTTGTTCCGCTGGTTCTGGCCTTTATCCTCGGGTCGACTGCCGAGGCGGGGCTCAAGCGGACGATTGCGCTGGCAGGCCCGAATAACATCTTGCTTTATATTTTTTCAAAACCTCTTTCGTTGATTTTGGCTGTACTGGTTTTGATAACGGTGCTGTCCCCGCTTGTCAAAATGTGGAAGGCCAGAACTGCAAAGTAAAACCACAGGAAACGCAAAGGAGGAATTTTATGAAAAAGAAAGTGGCGCTGCTTCTGTCCCTGACGATGATCCTTTTCTTCACCGCGTGTGCGGGCGAGAGCTCTTCCGGCCAAGCGAGTTCTGCAGCTGCGGCCCCCGCTGTGTCAGAAAGCGGATCGTCGTCTGCGGCCGATCTGGATTATCCGAAGGATTCGGTGGAATTTATCGTACCTTGGTCGGCGGGCGGGGCAAATGATCTGTATGCCCGGGTCCTGAGCGAAGGGTTTTTGAATCTCACGGGCGTTGCAAATCCGGTTGTGAATATCGAAGGGGCCAGCGGCTCGATCGGATTTGCCGAATGCCTCAACGGGGAAGCGGATGGCTATACGGTCTGCGGATTTTCTCCCAACATCATCATCAATTCTCTGGATGAAAACTGTACCTATAACCTTGAGGATGTCCAATATATCATCGGCGTCAATGAGGATATTCGCGCCATCTGCGTTCCCGCAGACAGCCCCTTCGATGATCTGCAGGGGTTCATTGACTATGCCAAAGAACATCCGGGTGAACTGAATGTTGCTCATGGCGGAGCGGGGACGATCTCTTACTATGCGCTGGTCGATCTGGAGAACAAGGCCGGCATTGACATCAATCCCATTCCTTTCAACGGGGCTACCCCTGGCATTACAGCTTGCCTGGGTGGTCATGTGGATGCCTGCGCGCCCACAGTGGGGGAGTGTCTGAGCTATGTGCAGAGCGGACAGATGAAATGTGTGGCGGTCCTCGGAAACGACAGAGCGGTGGAGCTGCCCGACGTGGGGACAGCCAAAGAGATTGGCATCGACTGCGTGCATACCGCGCTGCGGGGCATTTTCTGCAAGGCCGGAACGCCGGAACCGATTGTGCAGTATCTGCATGACACCTATAAGGCGCTTCTGGATGACCCGGAGATTCAGGAACAATTCGCGGCAATCAATGTTACGGTCAACTATTACAGTGCGGAAGAGGTAACAGAGATGATGAATGACCTCTATACGGTATATGCGGAATTGATGGCTGCCGAAAAGGCCTGAGCCCCCGGCCCTTGCGCTGCGTCGGACAGAGGGCAAGCCCGGGTATAAGACGGCAGCGGGATAACGTTTTACAAATGGCAGGCGCCGCCGGCGGCAAAACGCTGGCGGCGCCTTTTTGTCCGCGAACCCCCTCCCGGGAGCCGCACAGCCGAACGGTTCGGCCTGTTGTCCGTGTCGTTCTTCGCGGGGAGGTTCACAGCCCCGGCAAAGAAATACGGCTTGTCACACCGGGCGGCTTTGCTTCCTGCGCCGGCTTGGGC
>CASEBP010000124.1 GCA_949285275.1 uncultured Oscillospiraceae bacterium
CGAATATGCCCCGACCGTCGAAGAAGCGGTTGAGGATGCCGACGTCGTGATGGCGCTGCGGATCCAACTCGAACGGCAGAAGAAGGGGCTCTTCCCGTCGGTGCGCGAATACGCCCGATTCTTCGAAATCGACCCGAAGATGCTGTCGCTGGCTAAACCCGACGCTTTTGCCATGCACCCCGGCCCGATCAACCGCGGGGTAGAAATCTCCAGCTATGTCGCCAATTCCGACCGCTCGGTCATCAACGAGCAGGTCACCAACGGCGTCGCCGTGAGGATGGCGCTGCTCTATCTGCTGACAAGGAGGGATGTCTGATGGCGGATCTGCTGATCAAAAATGCGGTGATCGTCAACCGCGACGGCCGGCAGGAGGGGGATCTCCTGGTCAAGGACGGGCTGGTCGAGGCGATCGGCTCCGGCCTGGAGGCCGACGGCTGTGAGGTCATCGACGCGCATGGCGCGTTCCTGCTGCCCGGCCTGATCGACCTGCACTGCCACCTGCGCGACCCCGGTTACGAATACAAGGAGGATATCGTCACCGGCACCCGTGCCGCGGCGGCCGGCGGCTTCACGTCGGTGCTCTGCATGGCCAACACCAAGCCGGTCAATGATTGCGCCGCAATCACCCGCTATATCATCGAAAAGGCCCAGGCCGCCGGCTACTGCAAGGTCTACCCCTATGGCGCGGTGACCAAGGGGCTGGAGGGCAAGGAGCTGGCCGAGATGGGGGATATGCGCGAGGCCGGCGCCGTCGCCTTCTCGGACGACGGTTCCCCCGTTGACAACACCCGCCTGATGGAGGCAGCACTGCTCTATGCGGGACGGTTTGACAGCTATATCGCCGTCCATCCCGAGGACCGCAGCCTGACCGCCGACGGAGTCATGAACCGCGGAGTCACCGCCTCGATCCTCGGACTGCCGGGCATCTCGCGCGCCGCCGAGGAGGGGCCGATCGCCCGGGATCTGATCCTCGCCGAGGAAAACCGCGCCCGGGTGCATATCTGCCATATTTCGACCGCCGGCTGTGTCGACCTGATCCGCGCCGCCAAGGCCCGCGGGGTCCGGGTGACCTGCGAGACCACCCCCCACTACCTCACCCTCGACGACACCGCCTGCGAGGGCTACGACGTCAACGCCAAGGTCGCCCCGCCGCTGCGGACCCGGGCCGATCAGGAGGCATTGATCCAGGGGCTGCTCGACGGAACGGTCGACGCCATCGCAACCGACCATGCCCCCCACCACATCGACGACAAGGTCGGAGAATTTCTGATTGCTGCCAAGGGGATTTCTGGCTTTGAGACGGCCTTTGCCTCCTGCTACACCCGGCTGGTCAAAGGCGGTTATCTGACCCTCGAACAGCTGGTCGAAAAGATGAGCTATCATCCCGCACAGATCGCCGGTATCCCCGGCGGGGAACTGAAGGTAGGCGCCATCGCCGACATGTTCCTCGCGGACGGCGCGGACTGGACGGTCGATGCAGAACGGTTCTACTCCAAGGGAAAGAACACCCCGCTGGACGGAAAAACCCTGTCCGGACGGGTACTGATGACCTTCCAGGACGGAAGGATGGTCCACCGAAGGGAGGATTTCTGATGCAGCACGCCGCTGACCGCCTCGCCGCCGCCATCGCAGCGGTACAAAACCCCACCGCAATGGGGCTGGATACCCAGCGTTCTCACCTGCCCGCCGAATTCGCCCCGAAGGACGAGTCCCCCGCCGAAATCTGCAGGGGGATCCTGCGCTACAACACCGCGCTGCTCGAGGGGATGCGGGATCTGATTCGGGTCATCAAGGTGCAGGTCGCCTACTATGAGATGTACGGAACCGACGGAATGCAAGCCTTCGCCGAGACGCTGCACCTTGCCCGGGAAATGGGCTATGTGGTCATCGCCGACTGCAAGCGCAACGACATCGGCGCCACCGCCAGCGCCTACGCCAAGGCCTATCTTTCGCCCGACGGCGGTTTTTCCTGCGATTTCGTCACCGTCAACCCCTATCTCGGCAGCGACGGAATCCGGCCGTTTGCCGAGCTGGCCGCCGAATACGGCCGCGGTCTCTATGTGCTGGTTAAGACCTCCAACCCCTCGGGGGTCGAGCTGCAGGACCAGCTTCTTGCCGACGGCCGCAAGGTCTATGAACTGATGGCCGACCTCGTCTCCCAGTGGGGGGACAGCCTGGTCGGAGAGAGCGGATACAGCGCGGTCGGCGCGGTGGTCGGGGCGACCTGGCCGGCCGAATCGACCGCCCTGCGCGCCCGGATGCCCCGGATCCCCTTCCTGGTCCCCGGCTACGGTGCACAGGGCGCCACCGGCAAGGATCTGGCCGGCTGCTTCGACGCGGCGGGCAACGGCGCGGTGGTTAACGCCTCCCGCTCGCTGCTTTGCGCTCACCAGAAGCGCCCTGAACTCTCCTGGCTGGAGGCCACCCGCGCCGAGGCGATCCGGATGCGCGATGATATCACCGGCGCCGTACGCCAGAGGGAGGCGGTTCGATGACCGCCGCACTGCCCCCCATTTCGGCCGCACTGCTCTCCTCCCGCCCGATCGGCGGCGGGATGGTTGAACTTTGTCTCGAGGTGCCGGACAGCTTTTGCCGGGCGGCCGCTCCCGGCATGTTCGTCCACCTCAAGGTACCGGACGCGCCGCAGCACCTGCTGCGCCGCCCGATCAGCATCATGGACCTCGAACCGGAGGATAACCTGCTCATCCTCGGCGTGCAGCCCAAGGGCGAAGGCACCCGGCTGATCGCCTCCCTCGGCGAGGGCCGGACCATCGACCTGCTCGGTCCGCTCGGCAACGGTTTTTCGCTCGGAGAAGCCAAAACCGTCTGGGCAATCGGCGGCGGAGTCGGGGTCGCACCGATGCTCTATGCCTGCCGGGAATTCTCCAAAGCGGCGCGGGTCACCGCCTCGCTGGGCTTCCGCAGCCGGGAGATGATTTTCGCCGAGCGGGACTTCCGGGAGAGCGCCTTCCGGCTTGTTATCGCCACCGATGACGGCTCGGCAGGCTTTTGCGGCAACGCGCTGGCCGCCCTCTCCTCCCACCCGCTGCCCGACCTCATCATCGCCTGCGGCCCTCTTCCGATGCTCAGGGCGGTGCAGGAATTCGCTTTTGTCCACAGCGTACCCTGCCAGCTCTCGCTCGAACAGCACATGGGCTGCGGCTACGGCGCCTGCCTGACCTGCTCCTGCAAGACCGCCGGCCACGACGGCGCCGAACACTATGCCCGGGTCTGCGCCGACGGTCCGGTCTTTGACGCGCGAAAGGTGGTGCTGGAATGAACCTCTCGATCAACCTCTGCGGGGTGACGCTGAAAAACCCGATCATCCCCGCCTCCGGCACCTTCGGCTTCGGGCGGGAGTTTTCCCGCTACTACGACATCGCCCGGCTCGGGGCGGTCGCGACCAAGGGGATCACCCCGCTGCCGCGGGAGGGCAATCCCCCCGTGCGGATCACCGAAACGCCCAGCGGCATCCTCAACGCCGTCGGGCTGCAGAACCCCGGCGTCGACGCCTTCATCGACGAAGAACTGCCCTGGCTGCTCGAGCAGGGGGCAACGGTCATCGCCAACGTCTCGGGCAATACCGTCGACGAATATGCCCAGCTGGCCGAGGCGCTTGATCCAACCGGCATCGCACTGCTCGAGGTCAATGTCAGCTGCCCGAACGTCCATGCCAACGGCTGTGTCTTTGGCTCCAACCCCGATACCATCCGGGACGTTGCCCGCGCAGTGCGCGCCGCCACCCAAAAGCCGTTTCTGCTCAAGCTCTCCCCCAACGTCGCCGACATCGCCGAGGCGGCCCGGGCGGCCGAGGAGGGCGGAGCCGACGGCATCTCGCTGATCAATACGCTGACCGGCATGGCGATCGACATCCGCACCCGCCGTCCGGTGCTCGCCAATGTCACCGGCGGACTTTCAGGGCCGGCAGTGCGGCCGGTGGCCCTGCGGATGTGCTATCAGGCGGCGAAAGCCGTTTCGATTCCGGTCGTTGGAATGGGCGGCATCATGACCGGCGAGGACGCCGCCGCCTTCCTGCTGGCCGGCTGCACCGCTGTACAGGTCGGCACCGCCAACCTGTCCGATCCGATGGCCTGCCTGCGGATCCTCTCCGAACTGGAGGCCTTCTGCGCCGAACAGGGGATCGGGGATGTCCGCGAGCTGATCGGCGGACTCATTGTCGAATAACCGTCCGCGCCATACCGGGCGGATCATCCAACCAAAGGAGACGATTTTCATGACCAGAGAAGAAAAGATCCAGCTGCTCACCGACGCCCACGTTCTTCAGACCGGGCATTTCCGCCTCACCTCGGGGCGCCATTCGGACAAATACATGCAGTGCGCCCGGGTTTTTGAGGACCCGAAGTACTCCGAGACGGTCTGCCGCGACATCGCCGACGCCTACCGCGGCGAGAAGATCGACCTTGTCATCGGCCCGGCGCTCGGCGGCATCATCATCACCTATGAGGTCGCCCGTCAGCTCGGAGTCCGCAACATCTTCGCCGAGCGGGAAAACGGCGCGATGACCCTGCGCCGCGGCTTCTCGATCGAGCCCGGCGCCCGGGTGCTGGTCGTCGAGGACACCATCACAACCGGCGGCTCGGTCCGCGAGGTCATCGAGCTGGTGCGGGAGAAGGGCGGCGTCGTCGTGGGGGTCGGCTCGGTGGTCGACCGCTCGAACGGCAAGGTCGACTTCGGTGTTCCGCTGCACGCCTTCCTCTCGATGGAGGTCGAGTCGTTTGAGGAGGCCGACTGCCCGCTGTGCAAGCAGGGCCTGCCCATCGTCAAGCCCGGCAGCCGCAGCTTCGCCAAATAACGCCCCGGTCCTTTACCGGATAAAAAAAAAACACAGAGGGATGCCCCAATGGCATCCCTCTGTGTTTTTTGTTTGCCGCAAAACCGCCCTCCGCCTTGCTTAAGGGACTCAATACCCGAGCAAAACCGAGATTTCCATTGCGACATCCTTCATACGCTTGGCAATCTCCGATACCTTCTCCTGACCCAGCCGGTAGCTCGGCCCCGAGATAAAGAGCGCAGCCTTCACCTGATGCTCCGCATCAAAAATCGGCGTCGCAATCGACGTCAGGTTCTGCTCGTGCTCGTTATAGCTGACGGCATATCCGGCCAGCCGGATCTCCTCGAGCTGCTCAAGGGTCACATAGGGATCCGCCTCCAGAAAGTTGTGGATGACCGATTCCGGCATATAGGCCAGCAGCAGCTTGCCCGACGCGCCTCGGGTCATGCTCATCCGGGTCCCCAGATCGATGACCCGGTGCAGCGGCTGGGTGCTGGCCACACAGTCGATACAGACCCGCTGGTTCTTGTTGACGACATAAAGCCCGACGCTCTCGTTGTAGCGGTTTCGCAGGCTGATGAGAAACGGGCGGGCAATACTTCTCAAATCCTCGCTGGCCAGGCAGATCGCCCCCAGGTTGGCCAGCTTGTACCCCAGACTGTACTCCAGCGACTTTTCGTTGCGCTTGAGATAGCCCATATTTTCCAACGTGGCGATCAGGCGCGAAGCGGTGCTGGGATAAAAGCCGGTCTTGTTCGCAATTTCCATCAATGACAAGGAGGGATGCTCTCTGCTGAAACAATCTAAGATGGTCAGCGCACGCTCAATCGACAGGACATTTTTTTCCGCTTTCGCCATAATCCGGCCTCCTTGTTTTTTTCTTATCATACCACATCCTGTTTCTCCAGACAAGACAATTTGCGCTAAATAGAAATCATTTCTTTTTTATTTATTCTTGTCGTTTCTTGCGGGACAGTTTTCTCTCGAATTTATTTGTCCAAAACGACGTAATAACGCCTTTATTATTGGTTATTACGAAAAAATTTCTCCCACATTTCAAATTCTTGTTGACTTGCCATAAAAAACATGATATTTCTATTATCAAGAAATTATTTCTATTAGACAGAATTAAGGAGGGCGTGTCCATGTATCGTGAATCCTTTACCCTTCCCTGCTCCATCATCCGGGGAGGGACCAGCAAGGGCGTGTATTTCCTGGAAAGCGTACTTCCGCCTCCCGGAGAACTGCGCGACAAAATCATCCTCACCGCATTCGGCAGTCCCGACCTGCGGGAAATTGACGGCCTGGGTGGCGCGAACTCCCTGACCAGCAAGGTCTGCATCATCGGCGTCTCCAATCGTGAGGATGCGGATGTGGATTACACCTTCGGCCAGGTCAGTGTCGACAAACCGATCATCGACTGGCGCGGCAACTGCGGCAACCTCACCTCGGGGGTCGGCATCTTCGCCATCGAGCAGAGCCTGCTCAAGGTCACCGAGCCGGAGACGACGGTGCGGATCTTCAACACCAACAGCCAGAAGATCATCCACGCCACCTATCCGGTCAAGGACGGCAAGGTCCTGTCCGACGGCACCTACAGCATCCCCGGCGTTCCCGGGACCGGCGCCAAGCTCAAGATCGACTTCTTCGATCCGTCCGGATCGCTGACCGGCAAGCTTCTTCCTACCGGCAATGTCAAGGATAAGATCGATCTGGGTGAGAAGGGGGTCTTCACCGTTTCGATTGTCGACGCCGGAAACCCGGTGGTCTATCTGATCCCGAGCGAGATCGGTCTGAAGGGGACCGAGCTTCCCACCGAGGTGGAGGGGATGCCCGAAACCCTCAAGCTCATTGAGGCGATCCGCAGTGTGGCCGCCGAAATGATCGGCATCGTCCCCGACCGTGCCATCGCGACAGCCAAGAGCCCCGCCTATCCGAAGATCGGGTTTGTCAGCGCACCCCAGGACTACATCAACCCCGAGGGCAAGCTCATCCACGCCGAGGAGGTCGACCTGGTCGCCCGCCTGGCGTCGATGCAGAAGATGCACCGGGCCTATATGATCACCGGCGCGGTCAGCACCGGCGCTGCCGCCCACATCGAGGGGACGGTCGTTCACGATGTCATCAGCGAGCGGGCAAAGCACAGCGATACGCTGATCATCGGCCACCCCTACGGTCCGATGGAAGTCACCGTCGACATGCAGGACGGACAGGTCATCAAGGAAGGGGTCTACCGCACCGCCCGCAAAATCCTTGACGGGCAGGTCTACATCCCCTATTCCCGGATCCAGTCGCTGCAGAAGTGAGAAAGGGCGAGACAATGTTTCAGTTTGATTTCAACGATTCGATCACCCATCAGGCCGCCCTGTATTCCTGTCAGCTGCGCTATGAGGATCTGCCCGACGAGCTGATCGCCGCCGTACGGATCTCGCTGCGTGACTACTTCGCCGTTGCCATCGCCGGCAGCCGGCAGCCGGTCAATGGGGCGCTGTGGAAATTCGTGCAGGAGCTGGGCACACAGCCAAAGATCGCCGCATCGGTTTTCGGCCGGACCGAAAAGTGCTCGGTGGAGCGCGCCGCCATGATTAACGGGGCATCCGGCCACGCGCTGGACTTTGACGACTGTCAGAATGAGATCCACGGCCATCCCTCGGTGGTGCTCTGGGCGACCATCATCACCCTCGGGGAAACCTGCGGCATCAGCGGACGGGACGCCATCACCGCCTATATCGCCGGTTCCGAGGTGCTCTGCAAACTCTGCGGCGCGATGGAGAAAACGCACTATGGCAAGGGATGGCACGCCACCAGCACCGGCGGCACTATCGGTGCGGCGGTGGCGGCGTCCAAGGTGCTGAAGATGAGCGTCGAGGAAACGGTCAATACCATCGGCCTGGCCAGCTCCTTCGCCAGCGGTATCCGCGGAAATTTCGGTTCGATGGCCAAGCCGCTGCATGTGGGCTGGGCCGCACAGAGCGGCATCACCGCCGCACTGATGACCCGGGCAGGGGTTACCGCGATGCCCAATATTCTCGAAAAGCTCTGCGGTTTTGTGGACTGTTTCTCCTCGGCCTCGATCGACGAGGTGCGCCAGCACTTCTCCCGGATCGGGCAGGAATACTCGATTCTCACCCCCGGCCTGCAGTACAAGGCTTTCCCCTGCTGCCGCGGCGCCCAGTGGCCCATCTGCGCCGCACTGGCACTGCGGGACCGGGTCCCCGCCGTCCGGGACTACCGGAAGATCAAAAGCGTCGTCCTGTACGTCCAGCCCTGGCAGAACACGACGCTGGTCTATCCCAACCCCAAGACCGGGCTGCAGGGCAAGTTCAGCGGCGAATACTGCACCGCCCGGGCCCTGATCTACGGGACCCTCGTTCTCTCCGACTTCACCGATGAAGCGATTACCGACCCCGCCGTCCAGGAGCTTCTGCCCCGCTGCAAGATGATCGCCGCGGCAAGCATCGAGGAGTATGACCGGCTCCCCACCCTGATTGTCACGATGGAGGACGGCACGGTCTATGAGGAAAAGAGCAACGAGTTCCTCGGCCACCAGAGCAACCCGATGAGCGAGCAGCAGCACCTGGAAAAGTTCCGGTCCTGCGCCGAGCCGTCCATCGGAAAGGAGCGGACCGAAAAGGCCATCTCCGCGCTGGCTGAGCTGGAAAATCTGGAATCCATCGCCGCCCTGGTCCGCCTGCTGTACTGATCCGCAGCGCAGCCCTCTCCGCAGCAAGCCGGACCATACGGCTCCAACAACCAGAGCAGGAGGCTTACCTATGAACCGCAATCTCAGCGAACGCTTCACCCAGTTTCTGTCGGATCTGCGCTATCAGGATCTCCCCGCATCGACGGTGGAGTACACCAAACTGCTGGTACTGGATTATTTCGCCTCGGCAGCAGCCGGCTACAAGGTCAACCAGGCGACCAACCGGGCCCTGCAGTCGGTGTTCGGCGCCATACAGGGGGCCGAACAGAGCCCCGTCCTGTTTGACAGCCGGCGCTATCCCGCGGAGCATGCAGATTTTCTCAATGCCGCCTACACCCACGGCGCCGATATGGACGACGGACACCGCGTCCTAGGCGGGCATCCGGGCGGCCCGGTGATTTCGGCGGCACTGGCCGCCGCCTCCACCGCGGGGACGCTGACCGGAGAGGAGCTGATCCTGGCCATCGTCTGTGGCTATGAGGCGATGATCCGGATCGGCGCCGCTATCCAGCCGGGACATCTGGAGCGGGGCTTCCACTCCACCGGCACCACCGGCACCATTGGCGCCGCCGTTGCGGCCTGCAAGCTCAGAGGCGTCAGCGAAGACACCCTGTTCCGCGCCTTCTCCCTCGCGACGGTCCAGGCATCCGGCCTGATGAGCGTAACCGAAAGCGGCCAGTCGGCCAAACCGCTCAACTCGGCGCGTGCGGCCTACACCGGAATGCTCTGCGCCGCGCTGGCACAGGCCGGTGTTGCCGCCCCCGTCAACCCCCTCGAAAGCCCCAAAGGCTTCTTCCACGCCTTCGGCGGGGAGTCGCTGCGTCCCGAGGCGATCACCGATGCCCTGGGTCAGCGGTTTGAAATCAACGGCTGCTACATCAAGCCCTATCCCACCTGCCGCGCCACCCATCCGGGCGCCGAAGCCGCCCTGATTCTGCGCGAGCAGATTCCCGATCTCCGCCAGATCCGCGAGATCCGCCTGTTCATCTATCCCCGGGCGATCTTCATCGCCGGTGACAAGGCGAACCACGTTCCGCAGGAGGCCGAGCAGTGCAAATTCTCCATTGCCTACGCGCTCGCGTGTGTCCTGCATCACGCGAATATCCGGGTCGACGAGGACATCATCCGCTTCACCCCCCAACGGGCACAGGAAGTCCTGGAGATCTGCCGGAAGGTCCAGCTGATCCCCGATCCGTCGACCGAGGACGTCCTCGCGGGCAAGCGGGGCTGCCGGGTGGAAATCGATCTGCAGGACGGCAGGACGCTGCGGCAGACGATCATCCTTCCCAAGGGAGACCCGGAGGTTCCGATGAGCTTCGACGACGTCCGCGCCAAGCTCGCAGCCTGCGCCGACGGTCTGATGACCCCGCAAGCACAGGACCGGCTGTACCAGGCGGTGACCTCGCTGGAGCGGCAAAAGCCCTACCAGGATCTTGTCGCCGAGATCAACCGTACCTGACCGCAAACGATCCAAAGCGGCACCGGCGCACCCAAAAAACAGGAGGTGGTTTCAGGACCGGCACACCGCTGCCGGACCCGGCGTGATTTCAAACAGATGTTACGGCTTGCGCCCACTACAGCTTGGAGGTAATCAAAATGAAAGCAACACAGAAGATCAGTTTCCTGTTGGCATTGGCCTGCGTCTTTGTCTGCATCTGCGGATGCGCCTCTTCCTCCGCCCCGGCCTCCTCTTCGGCCGGCAGCGCCGCTTCGGGCAGCGGGGAGGCCGGCGGTATCGTCGAAAGCCAGATTGTCATCGGAACTTCTACCTCGGGCGGCACCTGGCAGCCCATCGGTATTGCGATGTCCCAGCTTTGGAATGAGTCCTCCGGTAGCAACTGCTCCATCTCGGCGTCCACCAGCGACGGCGGCAATGAGAATATTCTGCGGCTGGGCACCAATGATCAGCAGTTCGCCATGTGCGCCACCGCCACCTGCCTGGAAGCGATGAACAAGAGCGGCTCCTTCGAGGGCATGGATGTCTATGACGACTTCCTGGTGATGTTCAACATGTATCCCACCGTCTTCCAGATGCCGGTCCTCAAGACCTCCGGCATCGAGAGCATCTGGGATATCACCGGAAAATCGCTCAACCTCGGTGCAGCCGGCAGCGGCTCCCGCTCGATGAACGTCGCGATCCTCAAGGCGCTGGGCATCGATGAGAGCAGCTTTGATTCCCAGGCGATCTCCCACAGCAACGCGATCGACATGGTTATCGACGAAAAGATGGACGGCTATATGATCGTCGGCGACTCGGGACAGAGCCACCAGATGAAAGCCATGTCCTCCAACAAGATGATCATGCTCGGACTGGGCAGCGGCCCCAACGGCGACGAGGATATCGCCACCGTCATCTCCAAAGAGCCCTATTTCTATGAGTTCACCATCCCTGCCAACACCTATCCGGACCAGGACTACGATGTCAAGACGGTCGCGCAGGGTACCCTGCTGATCTGCCGCAGCGACATCAGTGAAGAGCTGGTCTATGAGTTCACCAAGCTGGTCTGGGAAAACCTTGACTATCTCGAGACCTTCAACGCCGTCTTCTCCCAGATGAGCCTGGAGGATGCCTGCAACGTGGGCGGCCTTCCGATGCATCCCGGCGCGATTCGCTACTTCGAAGAGGTCGGGGTTCTGTAAGCTGAAGCTTTGCGGCGCAGGAATTTTCCTGCGCCGCCTACAAAGAGGATTTTGTATATGTTTCTTGACAAAATCATTCAGAAGCGTAAACAGGCGGCCAGTGGATACGACGCCAAAACCGAAGACGACGTCGAAACAATAAAAAAGCGGGTTCTGACCGGTTTCTGGAACAAGGTCCAGTGGGTCATCTGTATCTCGCTGGCCTGCTTCCACCTGTATGTGGCCGGCGTGGGGAAAATCAACCAGATCAACGTCATGACCACCCACCTGGCCGGCATTCTGGCCCTCATCTACCTGGTCTATCCCGCTACCCCCAAGTCCAACCCCAAGCGGCCTACCCCGCTTGACGTCGTGCTGGCGCTGGCCGCCTTCTGTGCAACCCTGTATGTCGGCGTCTTCAACGTAAAAATTACCAAGCAGTTCGGAATTCCAACCCAGACCGACCTGATCATGGGCGCCATCTGCATCCTCTGCGTGCTCGAGGCCGGGCGCCGGGTACTGGGCAAAGCGCTGCCGTTGATCGGTATCATCTTTATCCTTTACGCCCGACTCGGAAACTTTGTGCCGGGGATCTTCCACCACGGCGGCTATGATTTTAAAAACATCATCAAGGCGCTTTACATCTCGACCGAGGGCATCTTTGGCACCCCGATTGATACCTCGTCGTCCTATGTCATTCTGTTCATCCTGTTCGGCGCTATCATGGCGGAAATCGGTATGGCGCAGCTGCTCAATAACGTCTCGCTCGCTGTCGCGGGCAAGCGTGTCGGCGGTCCCGCCAAATGTTCCGCCGTCGCCAGTGCGCTGATGGGCACCATCAGCGGCAGCACCACCGCCAATGTGGCGACCACCGGCGTCATGGTCATTCCGCTGATGAAATCGGTCGGCTACAGCGCGGAATACGCCGGCGCCGTCACGACCGTCTCCTCGGCGGGCGGTCAGATCATGCCCCCCGTCATGGGAGCCGCCGCCTTTCTGATGGCGACCTTCCTGGGCGTTCCCTATTCCGAGATCGTCATCGCAGCCGTCATCCCCGCGATTCTCTATTACCTCTGCATCTGGGTCGAGGTGCATCTGCGCGCCCAGAACAAGGGCCTCAAAACCCTGACCAATGCGGATATCCCCTCCCTGAAGCTGACCCTGAAGCAATATGGCCATATGGCGCTTCCGCTGTTCATCCTGCTTTACCTGCTGTGCATCCGCTCGATGAGCGCCATCTATTCCGCCTGGATCGCCATCGTCTGCGCCATTCCGATCAGCTTCCTGCGAAAGGAAAGCCGTCTCTCGCTCAAGCGTCTTCTGATCGCGCTTCGCACCGGCGTCATGTCGGTCATCTCGGTCTGCTGCGCCTGTGCCTGCGCCGGCATCGTCGTCGGCATGATTAACCTGACCGGTTTTGCCGTCGTCTTCACCAACAACATCTTCAGTCTGTCCCACGGATTCCTGTTCCTGTCCCTGGTGCTGTCGATGGTCGCCTCGATCATCCTAGGCATGGGCCTGCCGACCACCGCCTGCTACATCGTGACGGCGATGACCCTCGCGCCCGCCCTGGTACAGATGGGAGTTCTTCCGCTGGCCGCCCACTTCTTCTGCTTCTATTTCGCGATCATGTCCTCGGTCACCCCTCCTGTCGCCGTCGCATCGTTTGTCTCGGCCGGCATTTCGGGAGGCGATCCGGTCAAAACCGGTTATACCGGGTTCCGTCTGGCTGCCGGCGGGTTCATCCTGCCATTCATGATCGTCTACAAGCCGGAGCTTCTGATGTCGGGCTCCCCGCTGCTGATCGCCTACAGCCTGGTCATGTGCATACTGGGTATCTTTGCGCTGGCTGCCAGCAGCGAAGGCTATTTTATGGGAAAGATCAACATCTTCTGCCGCATTCTGCTTGGCATCAGCTGTATCGGACTTCTTGTCCTCGACTGGCGCGGCGACATCATCTGCGCTCCTCTGGTAATCATCATTTTCCTCCGTCAGTATTTCCAGCAGCGCAAACAGCGGGCCGCGCAAGCCGTTTCGGCTTCCTGAAAACGTCTCTCAGATTGGTTGCTTTGTACCCCCTCTGGAAAGAGCTTCCGCACCGGCAAAACCGCCCGCGTGCGGAAGCTCTTCCCCCAACAACCGATGGAGGTGCGCTGTCCTATGGATGAAACCTTTCGGCCGCATGAATATCTTCCGCAGTCCTTCACGCCGGACCGCCTGCTGCTTGAGCAGTTTCTGGCCCGCCACGGCCTGCGCTATGAGGAGGATATCGAATATGCCTGCGGCATGACCGACGACAGCGGAACGCTGTTCGCCTGCGGCTGCTGTGCGGGGAGTATCCTCAAGTGCTTCGCGGTCGATCCGTCGATCCGGGGCCAAAACCTCACCGGTCAGATCATTTCCCAGCTGAGTCGAAACCGCTTTGCCAAAGGTTACTCCCGGCTGTTTCTCTTCACCCGGCCCGGCAACGCGGCGATGTTCATGCCAAGCGGATTCTTTCCCATCGCCAGCACCGACAAGGTGCTGCTGATGGGAAACAGCCCCTCGGGGGTCGCCCGTTACCTGCGCTCGCTCAAAACCGGCCCGGTGCCGGACAGCGGAGCGGTGGTCATGAACTGCAACCCCCTGACCCGGGGACATCTGGCGCTGATCGAGTATGCCGCGCAGCGATGCCGTCTGCTCCGCCTCTTCCTGGTCGAGGAGGACCGCTCTGTCTTCCCCTTCGCCGACCGCCTGATGCTGGTGCAGCAGGGCGTGGCTCATCTGCCAAACGTCCGGGTCCATCCCAGCGGCCCCTATATGATTTCTCAGTTGACCTTTCCCTCCTACTTCCTCAAGGAGGGGGATGACGCCGCCCGGATTCAGGCGGAGTTGGACGCCACGGTGTTTGCCGAGAAGATCGCGCTGCCTCTGCAAATCACCATCCGGTTTGTGGGGGAGGAGCCTTCCTGCCCTGCGACCAGGCAGTATAACCTGGCGCTGCGCGCTATCCTTCCGGATCACGGCGTCGCCCTGGAAGAAATCCCGCGCCGCTGCGCCGACAACGGCGAGATCATCAGCGCCTCGCGGGTGCGGGAGCTGCTCTGCCGCCGCGATCCTGACCGGTCGCTGCTGCGGTATGTTCCGCAGGCAACCCTGGACTATCTGTGCAGCGCCCGGGCCAGGCCCGTGTTGGAGAGCCTGCGGCGGGCGTGCGGCGCGAACAAAGGAGAAGCGATGTTATGAACCTGAAAAAACCGGCCATTGCCGGAACGCTGGAATCCAGCGACGTACAGATCACGCTGTACCCCAACGAGGGGAACGGGATCGAAATCTCGCTCAACAGCGTGGTGAAAGCTATCTTTGGGCAGGCCATTCTTGAAACGGCGCGGGCTGTTCTGCGGGAATTTGGGGTGACCGACGCCTATGTGCAGATCGACGACAAGGGCGCTCTGGACCATGTGATCCGTTCCCGGATGCAGGCCGCAATCTGCCGTTCCGCCGAATGTTCCTACGACTGGGCAAGGGAGGACTGAGGATGGCAAACGCATTGAAACGCACCAATCTCTATGCCAGCGCGTCCAGCCCGGTGAATATGGCGCAGGCCGTTTTCTATGAGGAAGACTGCATCGTCTACGACCTCGAGGATTCGGTCTCCCTCGCCGAAAAGGACGCCGCCCGTTTCCTGATCTACAACACCGTGCGCTACCACCGCCCCAGGGACAAATACGTTATCATCCGGGTCAACGGCCTCTACTCGGAGTTCATCGACGAGGACCTGCAGGCCGCGGTCCGCGCCCGTCCCGACGCGATCCGCCTGCCCAAGGTCGAATCGGCCGAGGAGGTCCGCCGCATCTCGGCACAGATCGCCGCCATCGAGAAGAAGGCAGGTATCCCAGTCGGCTCCATCCGGCTCTGGTGCAACATTGAATCCTATCTGGGGGTACTCTACGCCCGTGAGATCGCACAGGCGGACCCGCGGGTGGAGGCGATGGCAATCGGCGCCGAAGACCTGACGGTCAGCCTCTCGGCCAGCCGTACCAAACAGGGCCTGGAGATTTTCTATGCCCGCAATGCGGTCCTGATGGCCTGCCGGGAAGCCGGTATTGCGGCGATCGACGCGGTCTTTTCGGACATCAACGACCTCGAGGGGCTGCAGCATGACGTGGCGCTCGCCAAAAACCTCGGCTTCGACGGAAAGACGGTGGTCCATCCCCGACAGCTCGCCGCCGTCAACGCCGCCTTCGCCCCCAGCGAGAAGGAAATCCGCTATGCGCTGCGGGTTCTGGCGACGCTGGAGGAGGGAAGGCGCCAGGGCAAGGGGGTCATCACCCTCGATGGCAGTATGCTCGACAAACCGATGGAGCTGCGGGCGCTCAACACCCTTCGGATGGCCCGCGCCGCAGGCAACAAGGTAGGAGGCGAATATCTGAATGATTGAAAACGCAGTGGGACGCCAGCTCCCCGAGCGGATCGGGGACTATGTGGTCAAGCCCTACCAGGGGCCCTATGCCGCCTCCTTTCCCCCGCGCCCGGCGGCGACCAACCGCACAGCGGGAAAGGTCGTTCCCGGAGACAGCAAGCGGTTGGGAAGCATCCAGGAGGCGGTGCGCGCCTGCGGCCTGAAGGACGGCATGACCATCTCCTTCCACCACAGCTTCCGGGAGGGCGATCTGATCATCGGCCAGGTGCTGACGGCTATCCGCGAGCTGGGCATCAAAAATCTGACCTTCGCCCCCAGCGCCGTCGTCAATATCAAAAATCCTTCCATCGTCGACTTCGTCCGGGACGGCACCATTTCGCGCATTTCGGCCAGCGGCATCCGGGGGGAACTCGGCGATGCGGTCATCGACGGCCTGATGAAGGAACCGGTCATCCTGCGTCCCCACGGCGCACGTCCCCGGGCGATTGAACAGGGGGAGCTTTCGATCGACGTCGCCTTTATCGGCGCTTCCGCCGCCGACGACTACGGAAACTGCACCGGTCTGATCGGCCCAAACGCCTGCGGCGCCCTGGGTTATTCGATGATCGACGCCACCACCGCCAACCGGGTGGTCGTCATCACCGACCATCTGGTCGAATACCCCTGCATCCCGATCAGCATCTCACAGGAGTATGTTGATTATGTGGTGGTGGTC
>CASEBP010000125.1 GCA_949285275.1 uncultured Oscillospiraceae bacterium
CTGGAACGTTCTGAACAAGGAACGCAACGGCGATTACCTGGGGGAAACGGTGCAGGTCATCCCGCATATTACCGGGGAAATTAAGAACTTCATCTACGCGGTGGGAAAGACAAGCGGCGCCGATGTGGTCATCACCGAGATCGGCGGAACGGTCGGCGATATCGAGAGCCAGCCGTTTCTCGAGGCGATCCGGCAGGTTTCGCTCGAGGTTGGCCCCCATAACTGCATGTTCATCCATGTGACACTGGTGCCGTATATCAAAAGCTCGGGGGAGCACAAGTCCAAGCCGACGCAGCACTCGGTCAAGGAGCTGCAGGCGATGGGCATCTCTCCGACGGTCATCGTCTGCCGGGCCGACGAACCGATCGATCCGGCTGTTTTGCGAAAAATTTCGCAGTTCTGCAACGTCAAGGAGGACTGCGTCATTGAGAACACCACTCTGCCGGTGCTCTATCAGGCGCCGATCATGCTCGAGAAGAACGGGCTGGGGCGGATCGTCTGCCGCGAGCTGGCGCTCGACTGTCCTGAGCCGGATATGACCGAGTGGGAGGCGATGCTTGACCGCATCGAACACCGCAGCCGTCGGGTGAGAATCGCTTTGGTCGGGAAATATGTGCGGCTGCACGACGCCTATCTCTCGGTGGCCGAGGCGCTGCACCACGCCGGATATGAGAACGGAGCGGTGGTCGATATCGACTGGATCGAGGCGGAGGAGGTTACCGAGCAGACGGCAGACGCGCTGCTTGGCACGGCCGACGGCATTTTGGTGCCGGGCGGCTTCGGAGACCGCGGCATCGAAGGAAAGATCGAGGCAGCCCGCTATGCCCGGCTGCACAACATTCCTTACCTTGGCATCTGCCTGGGGATGCAGACGGCGGTCATCGAATTTGCACGGCATGTCGCCGGGATGGCGGGAGCTAACTCCACCGAGTTTGCGCCGAACGGCCCCTATCCGGTTATCGATCTGATGCCCGATCAGCATGGGGTGGTTATGGGCGGAACGATGCGGCTGGGCGCCTATCCGTGCAGTGTCACCCCCGGCACTCGAATGGAGCATGCCTATGGCAAAACCGAGGTGCAGGAGCGGCACCGTCACCGCTATGAGTTCAATAATCGCTTCCGGGAGCGGCTCGAGCAGGCCGGACTGGTCATCGCCGGGACCTCCCCCGACCAGCGGCTGGTCGAGGCAATTGAGCTGCCGAAGCATCGGTTTTTTGTTGGGGTGCAGTTCCATCCCGAGTTTAAGAGCCGTCCCAACCACGCGCACCCGCTGTTTCGTGAATTTGTCGCCGCATCGCTCGCGGCTCAGAAATAATAGAGACCGACAGGAGGAACCTCGATGAAGCTCAATCGAAACTATGACAACCTGCAGGAAAGCTACCTCTTTTCAACCGTCGCCCGCAAGGCACGCGAATTTGCCGAGCGCAACCCCAATGCCGATGTAATCAAGCTGAGCATCGGCGACGTGACCCGGCCGCTCGCCCCGGTCGTCGTCGAGGCGATGAAGAATGCCGCCGCTGAAATGGGAAAGGCGGAGACCTTCCGCGGCTACGGTCCTGAACAGGGTTACGACTTCCTCAAGGAAGCGATCGCCGACTACTACCGCAAGGAGGACGGGGTGACCCTCGATCTCGACGAGATCTTTATCAGCGACGGAGCCAAGAGCGACCTGGGCAACATCCTCGATCTGTTTGATGCCGACAATACGGTGCTGATTCCTGATCCGGTCTATCCGGTCTATGTCGACACCAACCTGATGGCCGGCCGGCGGATCGTCATGCTTAATTGTACCGCGGAAAACGGCTTTACTCCGATGCCAGACGAGGGACAGGAGGCCGATCTGATCTATCTGTGCTCGCCGAACAACCCGACCGGCGCGATTTACACCCATGAACAGCTGCGCGCCTGGGTCGACTATGCCCGCAGAAAGGGCGCTGTCCTCCTCTTTGACGCGGCCTACGAGTGCTTTGTCACCGATCCGTCGCTGCCGCGCAGCATCTATGAGATCGAGGGGGCCAAGGAGTGCGCCGTCGAGGTCTGCTCCTTCTCAAAGATCGCCGGCTTCACCGGTACCCGCTGCGGCTGGACTGTCGTGCCCCATGCGCTGCTGGGCGGAAAGCTCAACGCGATGTGGCTGCGCCGTCAGACGACCAAGTTTAACGGGGTTCCCTATATCGTGCAGCGCGCCGCTGCCGCCGTTTTCACCGAAGAGGGAAGAAAGCAGATCCGCGAAAATATTGACTACTATCGCGAGAACGCCCGGATCATCGCCGAGGCGCTGACCTCCCTGGGAATCCGCTTTGTCGGCGGCGTCCATTCCCCCTATCTCTGGATGGAGTGCCCCAACGGGATGGAGAGCTGGGAATTCTTTGATTACCTCCTGGAGAATGCCGCTGTTGTCGGTACTCCCGGCGCCGGATTCGGCCAGAATGGGTCGCATTACTTCCGGCTGACTGCTTTCGGCGACCGGCAGCGCACCATCGAGGCGGTGGAGCGAATCAAGAAGCTGCTCGGCTGATTTTTATGTCCCATCAGCGGGGACCGGCCCTTGTGTGGCCGGTCCCCCGCTTTGCCATGACATACAGGAATTGGAGGCTCGTCCCATGCAATCGGCTATTGTCGTATCCCAGCAGGTTCTGGTGATGTTTCTGCTGATCGGATGCGGTCTTTTTCTCAACAAAAAACGGATGGTCAGCGAGGCATCGGCCCGGGAATTCTGCTCAATGCTGCTCAATCTTGCGCTGCCCGCCGTCATCATCCAGTCCTTTCTGCGTCCGATGCAGGAGGAATATCTGAGCGGGTTTGTGCTGGCGATGGCCATCGCGTTTGCGATGCACCTGTTTGCTGTTGCCGCCGCCCAGCTGGCCATTCGTCCCCGGGCGGATGAGGAATACCGGGTGGAGCGATTTTCGGTGGTCTATTCCAACTGTGCCTTTATGGCCTTTCCGCTGCTTCGGGCTACCGTGGGGGAGGATGGAATCTTTTATGCCACCGCCTTTGTGGTTTTCTTCATCCTGTTCCAGTGGGTACACGGCATTGTCATTCTGGGCGGCAAAATCGTTCCGAAGAAACTGCTGGTGAACCCCTGTATCCTCTCGGTGGTGATCGGACTGGTGCTGTTCTTCACCCAGCTGCCGTTGCCCGCTCCGCTGGAGTCTGCCGTCTCGATGCTCAGCGCGGTCAACAGCCCCATCTCGATGGTCATTACCGGCATCTTCCTCGCTGGGCTCCCGCTTTCGGGGCTTCGCAATATCCGCCTGGTTACCACCGCGCTGCTGCGCCTGATTGTTCTTCCTCTTCTTGCGCTTGCGGTGTTGTATGGCCTGGGGGTTTCCCAGTGGCTGCCCGCCGCTCCGGTGGTCTGTGCGTCGCTGCTGATCGGCTTTGCCTGCCCCACTGCGGTGGCGGTGATCCTGATGAGCGCCCATCTTGAGCGGGATGTTCTTTATGCCAGCGAGCAGGTCGCAGTGAGCACTCTGCTTTCGCTGCTGACCCTGCCGTTTATCGCAGGGCTGGCCCTGTCCCTCTTCTGAAGGGGAAACAACAAAAAAGGAATCCCCGGCAGGTCGGGGACTCCCAAACTGTATGAAAAACGGTACGGCCCCGCTGTGGGCAGGCCGTTTTTATTTTTCTGGATTTGATAAGGCGTTATCCGCCGATCTGTATCGTTCGGAATCCCTCGCCGTGAACCTCCTTTGATTCGAGGACGATCAGGAAGGATTGGGGGTCGACCTGCTTGACTACCCGTTGAATGCGGTACATTTCCTTGTTGCTGCAGGCGCACAGAACCACCTGCCGCTGGGTGCCCTGATATCCGCCCCTCGCTCCGATCAGCGTGGTCCCTCTCTGGCATGTCGCATCGATCTGCTGGCAGACCTGCTTTCCATAGTCGGTTACAATCAACGCCATCTTGCCGGCGTTGGCGCCATACATCACCTTGTCGATCACCAGCGCAGTGATATAGTTGACAATCATTCCATAGATGATTCCGTCGACGTCCCGGAACAGGAGACCGCCCGCCAGCACGATCGCCATATCAAACAGGAAGGCGATGTTTCCCAGTGAAAGGTGGGGTTGGACCGCTTTGACCGCCATAATGATGAAGTCCAGTCCGCCGGTGGAGGAGTTCTGGATGTAGATGAGCGCATATCCCAGTCCGCAGAAGATGCCGGTGCAGAGCGCCGCCAGCAGCCGGCTTCCGCCATAGAGCGGAAAAAGGGGCGCCACATAATCGATAATCAGCGATGAAAGCACCATGCACCGGATCGAGCTGATGAAAAACCGCCGTCCAAGCAGGCGGAAGCACAGAAGAGCGACCGGAAGGTTGAGAAGAATGGTCGAAAGGCCGATCGGAACCCCCATCAGCTGGTACAGGATGATCGAAATCCCCGAAAATCCGGTCATCGGAAACGCCGCCTGAACCGCAAAATTATAGATCCCGAAGGCGATCAGCATACTTCCCACGCACTCCCACAGGATCTGTTCCATCGTATGCAGCATTTCCTGCCGCGAAATTCTCATTCTCATAACAGCAACCCTCCATTTCCGTCTTCACTGAAAAAGAGCGGCAACGCATCATAAACATATGATACGCTACCGCTCTTTTCATAAAATAGGATACCACCTGCCGGCCTGTTTTGTCAAACAGGTGCCCGGCGCTCGATCCGGGGGGACGGTCATTCTTCGACGTCGTGCAGCCGCTCGGCCAGCGGGGAACGCAGCGAGTTCTGCTCGGGGGCCTCCTGCTGGAACCGGCTGATGGTCGAGGCGCTCTTGAAGGCGGGCTGGATCGTTCCCGCGCCGGCGACACAACCGCCGGGGCAGCCCATTCCCTCGAGCAGATAGCCATTGCGCTTGCCGGCTTTGGCGAGCATCAGCATCTTGCGGCACTCACGCAGGCCATCGGCGTAGTCGACCAGCAGCTCCCGGTCGGGCTCCAGCTCAGAGATCGCGTGGGCCACCGCGCCGGCGACGCCGCCCGACACGGCAAATCCGCGCCCGGCTCCGGTCGCCTTGTCGAAGACCGGATCGGTGTCCGGTTCGATTGTCTTAAAGTCGATCGCCTTGGCGTCAAACATCCCCTGCAGTTCCTCAAAGGTGAGAACAAAGTCGACGTCGCTGCGTATTGAGCGGCGCGAGGCCTCCAGCTTTTTGGCCGCACAGGGACCGACAAAGACCACCTTGGCGTTGGGATGCTCCTTTTTGATCATACGGGCGGTGATGACCATCGGGGTGAGAGCCATTGAAATATAGGGCGCAAACTGTGGGAAGAGCTTCTTGGCCATCACGCTCCAGGACGGGCAGCAGCTGGTTGCCATAAAGGGCTGCTTCTCCGGCACCTTGTCCAGAAAATCGTGTGCCTCCTCGATGGTGCAAAGATCGGCGCCGATCGAGACGTCCCAGACCGACGAAATGCCCAGCGCCTTGATGGCGGCGACAATTTTTGCAGGGGTCGCATCGGTTCCAAACTGTCCGATGACCGCGGGAGCGACCGCGGCGATCACTTCATCGCCGGCCTTGATAGCGTGAATCAGCTGAAAGATCTGGCTCTTATCGACGATCGCGGAGAAGGGACAGTTGACCAGACACATGCCACAGCTGACGCATTTGTCATAGTTGATCTTGGCGCGGCCCAGCTCGTCCGACTCGATCGCGTCCATGCCGCAGGCGGCGGCGCAGGGGCGCTCGATTTTAATGATAGCATTGTAGGGGCAGTGCTCAATGCACCGGCCGCATTTGATGCACTTCTCCTGGTCGATGACGCTCTTTCCCTTGACGGTGCGGATTGCACCCTTGGGGCAGATCTCCTGGCAGGGGTGGGCCAGACATCCCTGGCAGGCATCGGTCACCCGAACCTGCTTGGGCGGGCAGGCGTTGCAGGCGAAGGGAATGATGTTGACCAGCGGCGGATCGTAGTACTTGGTGGCGATGGCGCTCTCGGTGATGCCGTCGCTGATCGGGGAGTGCTCCGACACCGGGCGCAGCGGCAGGCCAATCGCCAGGCGCAGCCGCTCGGCGACGATCGCACGCTCCAGGAAGATATTTTCCCGGTGTTCTGCGACCTCGCCGGGGATGATCTTATAGGGCAAGGCGGCGATCCGGGAGTAGTCTCCCCCCTCATAAGCGAGCCGGGCAATTTCGGTAAAAACGCTGCGGCGGATATCGTTGACAAAGGTATGAATTCCTCTCACGGATGCTCCTCCTTCATGATTGACCGTTCGGGGGCTTGAACGGGGCTGACGGTTCTGTGTCCATCCAAATCACACATATTATAGCGGCTTGACCGGTGTGATGCAAGAAAAAAGCGCATTTTTTCTGATTTTCTCTGTTTCATGCAATAAATCCGTTATTGGGAGGGGGATTTGCCGTCGCTTCTGTTAAAAATGCGACGATCCTTCCGCGCTTTGCGGGAAAAAATCCCCGGCGCGGTTGTAAAATCTGTCTCACCTGTGCTAGAATAGGACCGTTGGATTAAGGGAAAAGAGGGACAAACATGCGAAAACAGGGATTCAACAATGAAACCTATATCGCCGAGCAGACCCGCAGGATCCGGGAGAGAATTGAGCGGTTTGGCGGCAAGCTCTATCTGGAGTTTGGCGGTAAACTGTTTGATGATTTTCATGCGGCCCGGGTACTTCCGGGATTTGATGTCAACGGGAAGGTCAAGCTGCTCTGCGAACTCAAGGATCAGGCCGAGATCATCCTGTGCATCAGTGCCAAGGCGATCGAGGCCAATAAGATTCGGGCGGACGTCGGTATCACCTACGATCTCGACGTGCTGCGCCTGATCGATAACCTCCGCAAGATGGGGTTGTTCATCGGCTCGGTGCTGATTACCCAGTATTCGGGTCAGGCGGGGGCGGACGTCTTTCGTAAAAAGCTCGAGATGCGCGGCGAACGGGTTTATGTCCATACCTTGACGAAGGGCTATCCGTCCGACGTCGATACGATCGTTTCCCCCGAGGGGTATGGCGCCAACCCCTATATTGAAACCTCCCGGCCGCTGGTGGTGGTCACCGCGCCCGGGCCGGGCAGTGGAAAGCTGGCGACCTGTCTTTCCCAGCTCTATCACGAGCATTTGCGGGGGGTCAAGGCGGGCTATGCGAAGTATGAGACCTTCCCGGTCTGGGATCTGCCGCTCGACCATCCGGTCAACGTCGCCTATGAGGCGGCGACCGCCGATTTGCGGGACGTCAATATGATCGATCCGTTCCACCTGGCGGCCTACGGCAAGACGGCGGTCAACTACAACCGGGACATCGAGGCCTTCCCGGTGGTTCGCACCATTCTGGGGAGAATCTGCGGGGAGGATCTCTACCGCTCTCCGACCGATATGGGGGTCAATATGATCGGGCGCTGTATCACCGACGACGAGGTGGTGCGGGAGGCGGCCCGGCAGGAGATCATCCGCCGGTACTATGAAGCGCGTTGCGCCTATACCAAAGGGGAGGGCGATCTTGAAGCCTGCAAACGGATTGAATTTCTGATGAGCTCGCAGGGCCTGAGCAAAAATATCCGCCGCACCGTTGCGCCGGCGGTTGAAAAGGCCCGGGAAAGCGGGCGCTACGCGGTGGCAATTGAACTGCCGGACGGGCGGGTGATTACCGGGAAGTCCTCCGAGCTGATGAACGATACCGCAGCGGCGGTGCTCAATTCGGTCAAGGCGCTCGCCGGGCTTTCGGACGAGATTCTGCTGATTTCCCCGGTTGTTCTCGAGCCGATCGTTCGGATGAAAAAGGAGATTCTGGGATCCCGGTATCCGGTGCTCAAGCTCGAGGAGGTGCTGCTTGCCCTCTCGATTTCGGCAGCCCTCAATCCGACCGCACAGCTTGCAATCGAATACCTGCCGCAGCTGCGGGGCTGTGATGCCCATTGCTCTGACATCATCACCCAGGCCGACGCGAATACCTTCCATAAGCTCGGGGTCAACGTCACCTGTGAGCCGCAGTACCCGACCAAGGATCTTTACTTTAAATAAAAACCGAAACGCCGTCCCGGTAGTGGGACGGCGTTTTTTGTTTTCATCGGGCTCAGACCCGGGAAAAGGTATAAACACTGCGGTGGGAATAGCGTTCCCCCGCCCGCAAAAGGGGGGACGGAAAGGCCGGATGGTGAACGGCATCCGGATAAAACTGGGTTTCGAGACAGATTCCCTGCCGTTCACGGTAATGGGCGCCGTCCTTGCCCGGACGGTCGGTCAGGTAGTTCGCGGTGTAGAGCTGAAGTCCCGGCAGCGTGGTGGACAATTCCATAACGATGCCGGTGATGGGGCTTTCGAGGCGGGCTGCCCGGCGAAGTCCGTCCCCGGGCAGCACATAATTGTGGTCATAGCCCCGGGCGCTGGAGAGCATGGGGTCGCCGATCCGTTCACCGACCGGATGGGGGACGGAAAAGTCCAGTGCGGTGCCCGCAACGGGGGAAAGCGCGCCGGTCGGGATATTGTCCGGTCCGGCGGGCGTATATTGTTCTGCGAAGAGGGTCAGCCGGTGATCCAGGATGGAGCCGCCTGCGTGGCCGGACAGGTTCCAGTAGCTGTGGTTGGTCAGATTGACCGCCGTATCCCGGTCGCAGACCGCCTCATAGCGGATTTCCATCTGCCTGCCCGGCAGAAGAGCGTAGCTCACCCATGCGTCGAGGTTGCCGGGGAATCCGCCGTCGAGGTGGGGAGAGCGAAGATGAAAGACTGCCCTGTCCGCCGATACCGACGCGATCTCCCAGTCCCGAAGGTGGAAGCCCGCGCTGCCGCTGTGCAGCGTGTTGGGGCCTTCGTTGGCCTGCAGCGGAAAGGTTTTGTCCCCCACCGGCAGCGAAGCACCGGCGATCCGGTTGGCGTACCGGCCGACCGTCGCGCCCAGACAGCCGTCGCTTGTTTCGTACTGTGCCAGGGTGTCGTAGCCGAGGCAGAGGTCGAGCGGGACGCCGTCTGCTCCGGGAACGGTCAGGCGGCGCAACGCCGCACCGTACCCGATGACCTCGATCGAAAGGCCGTCCGGTCCGTCCAGCCGGACGAGCGGCACGCTGCGGCCGTCCGACGTTCCCCAGGTGGAACGCTGTGCCATCGATGCGGTTCCCCCTTACTTGGCGTAGCCGTTGGGATGGCTTTGATGCCAGATCCAGGCGCTGCCGATGATGTCCTCGAGACTGCTGTGCTGGGGCTTCCAGCCCAGAAGTTCCACGGCGCGGCGGTTGGAGGCGATCAGCGTCGACGGGTCTCCGGCGCGGCGGGGCATGACCGTTTCGGGGATCGGATGGCCGGTGACACGGCGCGCTGCTTCGATGATCTCCCGCACCGAGAATCCGTTGCCGTTTCCGAGATTGAAGACGCCGCTCCTCTTCTCTCTCTCAAGATATTCCAGGGCAAGCAGGTGGGCCGATGCGAGATCCCGCACGTCGATATAGTCCCGCACACAGGTGCCGTCCCGGGTCGGATAGTCGTCTCCAAAGATGCCGATCTGCTCCCGCTTGCCGAGCGCGACCTGCAGCACGATCGGAATCAGGTGACTTTCGGGATTGTGATCCTCGCCGATGCCGGCCTGGTTGTTGGCCCCGGCGGCGTTGAAGTAGCGCAGAGCAGCGAATTTGATGCCGTAGGCGACGTCGCACCAGTGCAGCATCTTTTCAATCGACAGCTTGGTCTCGCCGTAGGGGTTGGTCGGACAGGTGCGGTCCAGCTCGTCGATGGGCTGCTTTTGCGGCTCGCCGTAGGTGGCGGCGGTGGAGGAGAAGACGATTTTGTCCACCCCGTGCCGGCGCATTGCGCTGAGCATCGAGATGGCGCCTGAGAGGTTATTGGCATAGTATTTAAGCGGGTCGGTGCAGCTTTCCCCCACCAGCGAAAAGGCGGCGAAGTTGATCACACCATCGATCGGGTATTCGGTGAAGATCTGGTCGAGAAAGGCCGGATCCCGCACGTCGCCGACGCAGAGGGTGCCGCTGGTCACCGCTTCGCGGTGGCCGGTGCAGAGATTGTCGGCTACGACGACGTCGTAACCCTTGTCGTGCAGTTCGGCGACCATATGGCTGCCGATATAACCGGCGCCGCCGGCAACAAGAATCGTTTTCATCGGTTAATCCTCCTTTTATTTGGCATGACGGCAGTATTTTTCGTAGGCGGCCTTCAGTTCGAGGGCCTTTTCCTCGGGACAGTTGGGATTGCACCAGGCGCCGGCCCCCGTTTCGGAGGAGGCGAAGAACTGCTGGCGGTCAGCGCCGCGCATCGGCGGGATGAACTCAATATAAAAGTGGCAGGCCTCATCGATTCCGGACAGGCCGGAATGCAGCGGGGGATTGTGCATGCACATCATATAGGGGAAGGGCTGGTCAAAGAGGGCGTCATACATCCCCACGGTGGCCCGCACCGTTTCACCGAGCGCATCAAGCTCTTCGCGGGTCATTGCGCCGATGCTTGGGACGTGCCGGTTGGCGATGATGTTGGCACCGTAGGTCAGCGGGGAGTAGAAGGGCATATAGACGGTGAAATGCTCGTTGGAGAAGAGGATCCGCCGGCCGTCGGCCCGCTCCTCCCGCAGCAGGTCGCAGAAGAGGCAGCTGTGATGTTCGGCAAAGTGATCCCGGGCGGCGTCGATCTCCCGCGCGATCCGGCTGGGCAGAAAGGGGTAGCCGTAGGCCTGGCCGTGCGGATGAGGCATTGTTACGCCGACCACCGCGCCGCGGTTTTCAAAGATGTAGCAGTATTTGATGGCGGGATCGGCCTGCATGTCGTCGAAGACCGACCGCCACATGCCGGCCAGCCGGTGGACATGTTCGTCGCTGAGCTGTGCCACCGTGCCATGATGGTCGGGGGAGTAGAGGAGCACCTCACAGCGCCCGTAGCTTGGAGCGGTGCGAAAAAGCGAGCCGTTGGCGACGTCGTCGGGAACGGGCGGATCGGCACGCAGCGCCGGAAAGTCGTTGGGGTAGCGGTAGACATCAAATGTGTCGGGGACCTTGCCGCTGCCGGGGCAGAAGGGGCACCAGTCCTTCGGCATCTGAGGGCGGGACTGGCGGTTGCTGGCGACCATTGTCCAGTCGCGGAGCACAGGGTTCCATCGAAGCTCTGCCATGATAACTTCCTCCTTAAATCAGCTGGATACCGCCGCAGGGGCGGATGCTCATGATGTGACAGCTTCCCTTGCCAAAGACCGTTTCGATGCCGGAGACGAAGGCGTCGAGCCGCTCATTGGGAACATAGGCCTGCAGTGTCCCGGCAAAACCGCCGCCGTGGACCCGGCAGGCGCCTTCCCCGCCAAGCAGCCGGCGCGCCAGCGAGAGGGCAAGGGCAACCTCCTGGTGGGTGGTCGAGCCGGTGGGCACCACGTTCTGCAGCTGGGTCCAGGAGGAGACGCCCGATTCCCGCACCAGCGAGAGGAAGCGGCCAAACTCCTTGGCGCGCAGGGCGGCAGCCATCTGGTCGACCCGGTGGTTCTCCTCATAGATGTGGATGGCCCGCAGTGCCGCCCGGTCCCCCGCGATCGCCCGCACTGCCGGAAGGGATGCGAAAAAGTCCGCCTCGGGGACCTCCCGCAGCACATGCAGCCCGAAGCACCCGCAGACGGCGGCCAGTTCCCGGGTTACCGCGGCGTATTCATCGGTCAGATCGGCATGGTCGGCCCCCGAATCAATGATGCACAGCGTGTGACCGAAGGCAGCAAGGTCAAATTCGATCTGCCGGATGGCCGGTTCTTCCTTCTCGAAGTCGATCGAAATGATGCCGCCGACCGATGAGGCCATCTGGTCCATCAGGCCGCAGGGCTTGCCAAAGTAGACGTTCTCGGCGTACTGCCCCATCCGGGCGATTTCGACCGGACTGACCGCGCCTTCGGCAAATAGGCCGTTGAGGATGACGCCGATCAGCACCTCATAGGCAGCTGAGGAGGAAAGTCCGCTCCCCTTGAGGACATTGGAGGTGACATAGGCGTCAAAGCCGGTCACCGAATACTTCAAGGAGAGAAACCGGGAAGCGATACCCCGGATCAGCGCGGCCGATGTTCCGGTTTCCTCCGGCTTGGGCTCGGTCTCATTGAGATCCACCACATCGATCGGGTATCCCTCCGAAAGGATGCGGATCATGCCGCTGCCATTGGGAACCGCTGCAGCAATGAGGTCAAGATTGATCGAAGCGGCCAGGACCTTGCCGCGCTGATGGTCGGTGTGATTGCCGCCCAGCTCCGAACGGCCTGGCGCCGAAAACAGCGCGATCCGGTCGGCGGGGCCGAACGCCTTTTCATATCCCGCAATCGCCGCAAGCCATCGTTCCCGGCAGCTCTCGGCGGGGGCCTTCCCGTAGAGGCGCTGGTACTCGGCGTCAAAGCTGCCCGATTGAATCTGCTCACGCAGAAGTTTTGTTTCACGCATAGCCTTTCCTCCTTCGGAAACGGAAAAAATGGTTTCTGTTCCAGCCCTATTGTAGCGCGAATACGGGCGGCGTTCAATGCAGGGATGTCTCATGGATATGGATTTTTGTTGCAAATCGAAATAGCGGACGATATACTGTGGGCAGAAGGGGTGAGAAAAACAAATGGCGAGAGAAAGCAAGCATTCTTTCAAGACCCGTGCTCCGGAGGGGCTGTGGCTGGTAGTCTACAACGTGGGGTTTCAGAAATGCGGGGCACTGCATCGATGGGGTCCGGGGGTACGGGACCACTATCTGCTGCATCATATTGTTTCGGGCAAAGGGGTGCTGCGCCGGGCAGAACAGGAATATTCCCTCTCGGCCGGCGAAAGTTTTCTGATTTTTCCTGGGGAACCGGTCTGTTACATTGCGGATCGGGAGGATCCGTGGGAATACTACTGGGCGGGTTTTTCGGGGGAGGGCGCGCAGATACTGATTGATCACAGCGGCCTGACCCGGGAGGAACCGGTGCTGCGCCGTCCGGTCCCCGGCTTGAGGCAGGGACTGCTGGAGGTCTATAAAGCACGGGGAACCGATTTTGCCTCAGCGGTGCGGATGAGCGGCTGCCTTCAGGCAGCCCTTGGTCTGCTGCTCGGAGGCGGAGAAACGGCCGGAGGGGAGGATTATGCCCAGCGGGGCGCCCGGTATCTCGAGTACAATTATGCCCGTCCGGTCACCGTTGGGGAGGCGGCCCAACAGGCGGGGGTCAGCCGCAGTCAGTTCTATCGGGGTTTTATTGAAGCGTATGGCTGCTCCCCGAAGGAATATTTGACCCGTATCCGGCTTCAGGCAGCCTTCGATCTGTTGCAGCGGGGCGATCTGCCGGTGGGAGCGGTTGCCCGGTCCTGTGGATTTGAGGATCCGCTTTACTTCTCCCGTGTCTTTCGGGCGGAGACGGGAAGCTCCCCCGCCGAGTATCGGAAGCATTTTAAAAAGAGCAATTAGTTTTCGCTGTCAATTGTGAAATCATACAAAAAGTTTCGAATTTTTTTGGCCAAACAAGGACAACGGCAAAAGAATTTGATAGGTCAGAGAAGATTTTTCTATCGTTTTTCCGTTTTTGCCGCTTTATAATAAAATTGCCCGACGGGGAAAGAGTCCCCAGGGGCAAACAGGATTGATATCAAGGAGGAAACAGGATATGAAAAAGCTTTCCCTGATCATGGCGGTTCTGATGCTCGCTGTGGCGGTCGCCGGCTGCGGCGGCAGTTCGAGTTCCGCTCCCGCTTCCAGCACCCCCGCGTCGAGTGAGGCTGCTTCCGGCGAGACCGCTTCGAGCGAAGCTGCGTCGAGCGAGGCCGCTTCGAGCGAGGCTGCTACCGCCGAGCTCAACGGAGACGGCATTCTGGTCGGTTCCTGCATCTATAAGTTTGATGATACCTTCATGACCGGTGTCCGCACCAACATGCAGGCGGAGGCCGACGCGCTGGGCGCCACCCTCGAGATTGTGGACTCCCAGAACAAGCAGCCCACCCAGAACGACCAGGTTGACACCTATATCACCAAGGGCGTCAATGCGCTGGCTGTCAACCCTGTCGACCGCACCGCTGCCGGCCCGCTGGCCGACAAGGCGAAGGCGGAAGGCCTGCCCATCGTCTTCCTCAACAGAGAGCCCGAGGCGGATGTGATGCAGAGCTACGATCAGGTTTGGTACGTCGGAGCGAAGGCCGAGGAGTCCGGCACCATGTCCGGCCAGATCATCGCTGACTACTTCACCGCGAACCCCGACGCCGACAAAAATGGCGACGGCAAGATCCAGTATATCATGCTCCAGGGCGAGCAGGGCCATCAGGACGCCGTTCTGAGAACCGAGTATTCGGTCAAGGCGATGGAAGAGGCCGGCTTCGGTGTCGAGGCGCTCGGCTCGGACAACGCCGATTGGGACAAGGTTAAGGCCACCGATAAGATGAAGGGCTTCATCGCTTCGGCCGGTATCGAGAATATCGAAGCCGTTCTGGCCAACAATGATGATATGGCGCTTGGCGCTCTTGAGGCGCTCAAGGCGGAGGGCTACAACACCGGAGACCCCACCAAGTACATCCCCGTAGTTGGCGTTGACGCGACCGCTCCCGCCCTCGAGTCGATGAGCAAGGGCGAGCTGCTCGGCACCGTCCTCAACGACGCGGAGAACCAGGGCAAGGCTACCGTCCGCATCGCGGTCGCGGCTGCTTCCGGTGTGGGCGTCACCACCGAGACGATCGGCTATGAGGTGACCGACGGCAAGTACGTCTGGATTCCCTACGTCAAGGTGACCGCTGACAACTACCAGGATTTCATGTAAGAAATCCGCGCATCCGGATTTGATCTGGCGGGGAACGCGAAAGCCGGCGCTTTCCGCGTTCCCCGCCTTTTGAGGGAAAGAGCAGAAGGGGGTATAGCAAGAATGGGTGAATACCTGCTGGAAATGAACCATATTACCAAGGTCTTCCCGGGCGTCAAGGCGCTCGACGATGTCACCTTGAAGGTTCGTCCCGGAACGGTACATGCGCTGATGGGGGAAAATGGCGCGGGAAAATCGACCCTGATGAAATGCCTGTTCGGAATCTATCATGAAGACGGCGGCGAGATCATCCTCGACGGCAAGAAGGAGAACATCAACTCATCCAAGCAGGCGCTCGACCTGGGCGTCTCGATGATCCATCAGGAGCTGCATCCGATCCGTTTTCGGCCGGTGATGGAAAACATCTGGCTCGGCCGTTTCCCAATGAAGGGCATTGCGGTCGACAAAAAAGCCATGATCCAGATGACCAAGGACCTCTTCCAGGAGGTCGGACTGGACGTTGATCCCGAGGTGCTCGCAGGGGAGCTTTCCGCTTCCACTTTGCAGCTCGTGGAGATTGCGCGTGCGGTCAGCTACAATTCCAAGATTATCATTATGGACGAGCCAACCTCGTCCCTGACTGACAACGAAACGGAGCATCTTTTTAAGATTATCAATAAACTGCGTGCGGAGGGCCGCTCGATCATCTACATCTCCCACAAGATGGAGGAGATCCTGCGAATCGCCGACGAGGTCACCATCATGCGGGACGGGCAGTATGTCGGCACCTGGCCGGCGTCGGAGCTGACCACGGATCTGATCATCAACCGGATGGTCGGACGGGACATGACCAACCGCTTCCCGCCCAAGAATTACACCCCGTCCGACGAGGTGGTGCTGCAGGTGGAGAACCTCTGCTCTCCTCTCTCCAAGTCCTTCCAGAATGTCAGCTTTGAGCTGCACAAGGGGGAGATCCTGGGGATCGGCGGACTGGTCGGCGCCCAGCGAACCGAGTTGGTCGAGGCACTGTTCGGCCTGCGGGAGATCCAGTCGGGTCTGGTGACCAAGGACGGCGGGCGCTTTGTCGCCAAATCGGCCCGCGATGCCAAGCGTAACGGCCTGGCGCTGCTCACCGAGGAGCGGCGCGCAACCGGTATCTTCGGCATTCTTTCGGTGCTGGACAACACCGTCATCGCCAGCCAGAAGAACTATGCCTCCCATGGGGTGCTGCACCAGAAGCAGCGGGTGGATGCCGCACAGGATTCCTGCCGCAAGCTCAATGTCAAAACCCCTTCGCTTGAGGCGCTCATGCAGAACCTTTCGGGCGGAAACCAGCAGAAGGTGCTGATTGCCCGCTGGCTGCTCACCCAGCCCGATATCCTGATCCTCGACGAGCCGACCCGCGGCATCGACGTCGGGGCAAAATATGAAATCTATACGATCATGCACGATCTGATCGCACAGGGCAAATCGATTATTATGATTTCCTCCGAGATGCCCGAACTGCTCGGCATGGCCGACCGGGTTATGGTGATGTGCGAGGGCCGGGTGTCCGGCTTCCTCGAGCGCGACCAGTTTGACCAGGTTGAGGTTATGCGGCTCGCGACCCAGTTCGCCAGCTGAGTCATCGAAAAGGAGGAACAGAGAATATGAACGAACGGACCATACCCCAAAAGAAGTTCGCGCTTGTCTTCATCGTCATCGGCGCCGTTCTGCTGGCTGTCGGCGGCGGGATCTTCCTGATGGGTTTTGCCGATCCGGCACCCGCCTTTGTCGCCACTGTCTCCAAAAAGGTGTTTGATCTGCCGGTTCTCGCCGCGCTCATCGGTGCCGGTGTGCTCGGCTTCGGTCTCAACCGGTACCTGGGGAAGAAGTTTCAGGACCGCCCGGTTGATCTGTCCCGCAAGGCGATTGTCACCTATCTGACCAACAATGCTATCATCATCGCGCTGCTCGCGCTGGTTGTGGTTATCTGTTTCATCGAACCCCGTTTTATGCAGGTGCGGGTGGTGCTCGACATCCTGACCCAGTCCTCGACCCGTCTGATTATTGCGCTGGGCATCTGCTTTACCCTGTTGATCGCCGGTACCGACCTGTCGGCCGGCCGGATGGTCGGCCTTGCCGCCGTCATCTCCACCTCGATGCTTCAGAACCTCGACTACGGCAACCGGTTCTTCCCGGATATGCCGCTTGTCCCGATTATCCTGCCGATCCTGCTGGCCATCGCCGCCTGTATGCTGTTCGGCGCCCTCAATGGATTCCTGGTTGCCAAGTATGATATGCACCCCTTTATCGCCACGTTGGCGGTGCAGGTTATCATCTACGGCGCCTGTTCCCTCTACTTCGATCTGCCTCCGAACAAGAGCCAGCCGATCGGCGGCGTCCGGGAGGATTTTGCCTGGCTCGGACAGTATAAGTTCTTTGTCATCGAGAACGAGGCCGGCAAGGTGGTATTTCCCGGCTTCTCGATTCTGATTCCGATCGCCCTGATCGTGACCGCCATCATCTGGTTTATCCTCAACAAGACCGTCTTTGGCAAGAACGTCTATGCGATCGGAGGCAACCGTGAAGCGGCGGTCGTCTCGGGCGTCAACGTTTTCAAGACCATCATGGGAATCTTTGTGCTGGCCTCCCTGCTCTACGGCTTTGCCGGCGTGCTCGAGGCAGCCAGAACCGCCGGCGCCACCAACCAGTATGGCAACGGCTATGAGCTTGACGCCATCGCGGCCTGCGTTGTCGGCGGCGTATCGCTCAACGGCGGTGTCGGCAAGGTGTCGGGCATCATTTCGGGCGTCCTGATCTTTACCGTCATCCAGTACGGCCTGCAGTTCATCAACGTCTCGCCGATGTGGCAGCAGGTCATCAAGGGCATCATCATCGCGGTCGCGGTCGCCATCGACCTTTCAAAGTACCGTAAGAAATAAGCAATCCTCAACCCCCTTTTGCTTGAGCGCCGGGCGGCTTCCCTTAAGGCCGTTCGGCGCTCCCCTTTTTTGCTTAAAGAAGAATGCAGATCCCCCGGACCAGGCCGCACAGCAGCAGGCCGGTTGCTGTGGGAAGAAGAATGGACAGCAGCACCCACTTCATTCCACCGGTTTCCTTGCGGATGGTCAGCAGGGTGGTCGCACAGGGCCAGTGCATCAGCATCAGGATGATTACGCACAGGATGGTCGACCGGTCCCAGCCGTTGGCGGCCAGCAGTGCCTGCATCTCGGCAAGGCTGCCCGGCTCGGCAAGGCTCCCCTGGGAAAGGTAGGCCATCATGATGATCGGCAGAACGATTTCGTTGGCCGGAAGTCCAAGCAGAAAGGCGGCCAGGATAACCCCGTCGATGCCGAACAGACGGGCGGCCGGGTCGAGTAGTGCGGCAAGATGGGCCAACAAGCTGGTGCCTCCGACCGTCAGATTGGCCAGCAGCCAGAGAATCAGACCGGCGGGGGCGGCGGTGGAAACGGCCCGCCCCAGTACGAAGAGGGTGCGGTCAAAGACCGAGCGCAGCAGCACCTGTCCGAACTGCGGCTTTCGGTAGGGCGGCAGCTCAAGGGTGAAGGAGGATGGAGTACCGCGCAGAATGGTCAGGGAGAGCAGCCGGGAAGCGGCGAAGGTCGCCAGCAGCCCCAGCAGGATCAGTCCGGTCAGCATCAAGGCGGGCGCCAGTGCAGCGAGAGGCTGGTTCTCCCCGCCGACAAAGAAGAGGCCGATCAGTGCGATCAGGGCGGCGAGCCGGCCGTTGCAGGGGATAAAACTGTTGGTTACCACTGCAATGAGCCGTTCCCGCGGGGAGTCGATGATCCGGCAGCCGATGACGCCGGCGGCGTTGCAGCCCAGACCCATACAGATGGTCAGCGCCTGTTTGCCACAGGCGCCGCACCGCTGAAACGGCCGGTCGAGGTTGTAGGCCACCCGCGGCAGGTAGCCGGAGTCCTCCAGCAGTGTAAAAAGAGGGAAAAAGATGGCCATCGGCGGCAGCATCACCGAGATCACCCACGCCGAAACCCGGAAAATTCCCGATACCAGCAGATCCCGCAGCCAATCCGGCGCACCGAGCAGCACCAGCAAATCAGAAAGTGGTCCTTCCAGCCCAAGCAGCAGGTCGGAAAGCAGCTGAGAGGGCAGATTTGCCCCCGCGATGGTCAGCCAGAAGACACCCGCCAGCAACAGAAGCATCAGCGGGTAGCCGGCAAACCGGCCGGTTACCAGCCGGTCGATCCGCCGGTCGAAGGAACTGTATCCGTCGCCACTGTGGGTTACGGCGCCCAGGCAGAGCAGCTCGGAGGCGCGTACCAGCCCGGAGGCGATTCGCTCCTCGGCCTGTTCGCGGGAGATGCCCCGTTCGGCGAGAAGGGCATGCGCTTTGGCGGCGGCCTGAGCAACGGCCAGGTCGGAGAGAGGATCGGCGCCCAGCAGGCGCTGCAAACCGGTCAGAAGCGGCGGATCGGCGTCGAGCAGCCGCAGGCTCAGCCAGCGGCAGTTGACCTGTTCCCCAAACCGCTGCCGAAGGGCGGCCTCGATCAGTGAAGCGGCCTGTTCGATGTCGTCGTCGTACCGGACCGGGGCCGGGCGGGGCTGCGGCGGCGTTTGAAGCGCCCTCCCGATTGCGGCGCAGAGCGGGGCAAGGCCGTCCTTCTGCCGGGCTACCACCCCCACTGCCTCGATACCCAGCCGCTCGGATAACCGCCTCAGGTCGACATGGATGCCTTTGCGGTGCGCCTCATCGAGCAGGTTGACGCAGAGGACCACCCGGTTGCAAAGCTCCATCGTCTGCAGGACCAGGTTGAGATTTCGTTCGAGACAGGTCGCGTCGCAGACCACCACTACCGCGTCCGGCTGTTCGAAGCACAGAAAGTCCCGTGCGACCTCCTCCTCCGCCGAGCGGGGAATCAGCGAATAGGCGCCGGGAAGATCGACAACGGTCAGGGTCTGCTCGCCGATCCGGCAGCTTCCCCGCGCGCCGGATACGGTTTTGCCCGGCCAGTTTCCGGTGTGCTGGTTCAGGCCGGTCAGTGCGTTGAACACAGTGCTTTTGCCGACGTTGGGATTTCCCGCCAGAGCGACGATCCCCTCCTGCGGGCTTTGGCGGCCGATTTCCGCGGCGGAACCGGCCGCACCGGCGCCGGTTGCACTTCTTGTCAGTCCCATGTAAGCTCCCCCTTCGTCATTCGGGATCGGGCCGGACGAAGATTCTCCGGCCATCCTGTGCCCGGATCGCGATGACGGCACCCCGGATCAGGAAGGCCGCCGGATCGCCGCCGGGACTTTGTCCCACGCATTCCACCCGGGTGGTTTCGATCAGCCCGAGATCGAGCAGACGGCGTCGGATTGGCCCGGAGAGGCTCAGCTGTGTAACCGTTGCGGTTTGACCGGGTCTCAAGTCCCGCAGCGAAGTAATCTGATTCATTGGATAGGACACCCCAATTCCACGTTGATGGGAAGATGCAGCAGGTTCCCTATCAATATATGGAGAGGCGGGCGGATGGGGTGACCGGGCAGGGGAGCGGAAAAGAAAAATCCCGAAGGAAATTCCTCCGGGAGGCGGGGCGTTCGGCTGGGGAACCATTGCCGCAGCGATTTCTTGACATTGATATTATTTCATACTACACTGATTTCATCGAAAGACGGGGCGATATTTGCGTCGCGCCTTTCTTTTCCGGTGGGACGCAGACGGGTGGTCCGGCGAAGCGCCATCGGCTAATGGGAAAGGGCGGTGGCCAAATGGCAGGGAAAAATCAGAAGGGCGAGGGCCTCAGCAGTGCCAAGCGGCTGAATCATCTGATTGGGGAAATTGAGGCGGCCTATCATGAGTCATCGCTGCGGCTGGGCATTGCAGACAGCGTATCCAAGATCCTTTACACCATTTGCATTACAGGAGATCGCTGCCCGCTGAGCGAGATCTGCCGGCAGACCGGGCTGAGTAAGCAGACGGTCAATTCCGCACTGCGGAGAATGGAGACCGATCACATTGTATTTCTGGAAGCGGTGGACGGCAAAGCCAAAGACGTATGCCTGACCGAATACGGAATGGAATTCACCAGGCGGACAGCCCAGCAATTGATTCTGATTGAGAACCGAATCTTCGCTTCCTGGGATGCGTCGGAGGTCCAACAGTATCTTGATCTGACCGAGCGTTTTCTGAAGAATCTGAAGGAACAGGTCTGCCGGCTGTAGCTGCCTGTGCAGGGATCTTTCCGGTCAGTAGCCGTATCTCTTTTGTTTGGCCTTCAGGAAACAGACGGTCACCAGCATAGCCATAATTTCGGCGGCAGTGACCGAGAACCAGATGCCCTCTGCTCCCCAGAGCAGCGGAAAGAGCAGCACGGCGGCTACCTGAAAGATCAGCGTGCGGAGAAAAGAAATCGCTGCGGAAACCAGGCCGTCGTTGAGGGCGGTAAAAAAGGAAGAGCCGAAGATTGCGAAACCGGAGCAAAGAAATGAAAAGGAAAAGACGAAGAAGGCCTGGACGGTGAGCCGAAACAGCGCGTCATCATATCCGACGAATATCCGGGAGAGCGGCCGGGCCAGGAGATAGGCGGCGCTGAACATCAGTACGGCGAATATACCGATAAGCATCAGGCTCTTTTTCCGAAGACTCTGCAGCTCCTGGTGGTTTTGCGCGCCGTACTGATAGCTGATTACCGGGGCGACTCCCACGGAATATCCGATAAAGATCGCCTGGAAAACCAGGTTGACATACATCAGGACGCCGTAGGCTGCAATGCCGTCTTCTCCGATGTATGCCAGCAGCTGGACGTTATAGAGCATATTGACCACCGACATGGAGATGTTGCTCATCAGTTCGGAAGAACCGTTCAGCACGACCTGCTGGAGGGATTTTCCGCAGAATTCGGTTCGCCCCAGCGCCAGCAGGCTGCTGTTGGGACGGGAAAAATAGAGGAGGGGAACAATCCCTCCCACGCACTGACTGATGGCGGTAGCCGCTGCAGCGCCCTCCAGCCCCCAGGGAAGAACCGCGACAAACAGAGCGTCAAGCGCCATATTGGTCAGGCCGGCCGCGATGGTTACATAAAGTCCCAGCTTAGCCTTGCCCGCGGTGGCAAATAGGCACTGAAACTCATACTGCAGAATGTAGGCCGGGATCGCTGCCAAAATGATGCGCCCGTAGCGGATGCTGTCCTCTAGCAGGGCGCCCTGCGCCCCCAGCGCGCTTGCAAACGGGCGGATGCAGAAGATCCCCAGCGCCGCCAGAAGGATGCCGCAGAAGATCGACGTATAGATGATCATTGAAAAGAGGCGATTTGCCCGCTGCGGATTTCCCTCACCCATCGTTTTGGCGATCAGTGCTCCGCCCCCCGTTCCGAACATGAAACCCAGGGAGCCGAGAATCATCAAAAATGGCATGATAAAATTAACCGCCGCAAAGGGGGCTTTCCCCACAAAGTTGGAGACAAAAAAGCCGTCAACCACCCCGTAGATCGAGGTGAACACCAGCATGATCACCGACGGAAAGGTCAGCCGGAGCAGACGTTGGTAGTTGAAATGAGATTCAAATGACGCGGTCATATGCCCTCCCCGCCCTGTACCCAATGTGCAGAGGGGGTGTCAGGGCAGCACTTAAGTCCGAAATCATACGATCCGATTATCGTATGATTCCGGACAAATGTCAAGAGCTTTTTTGTTGGCTTTGTGAGGCGGCGGGGGAGCAGGCAAAAGCCGCCGGGAAATACACGATGCCGGTTGCTTTGTTCCCATGCCGCTCCTGCGACGGACGGTTCCCCCGGGGAAGCACATGAGAAATAAAACCCGTCATGAATTATCATGACGGGTTTTGACAGAGCCGGCCGGTTTCGATCTGTCCGAACGCGGGCACAGATTTTGAGAAAAAGAAAAGGCCCGGAGCGCGAATGGCTCCAGGTCCTTATCTAATGGTACGCCTGATTGGAATCGAACCAACGCACCCGGCTCCGGAGGCCGGTGCTCTATCCACTGAGCTACAGGCGCATGTCGCGATGAATTACCGCGCCCAAATAGTATAGCAAAAGAGAAGAAAAATTGCAAGAGCGAAATTTCCGATGGCAGGGAGAAAAAGTTTCAAAAAGATGAAAAAAGGTGTTGACAAACGCAGGGGAGGGTGGTATGATAGCAAAGCTGTCCCGGGAGAGCACAGCGCAAACCCGCTGGATAGCCGCA
>CASEBP010000126.1 GCA_949285275.1 uncultured Oscillospiraceae bacterium
CCCCGGGCCGGGCGCACCCAGTCCAGCCAGCGCCGTCTCGAGCGAGGCAGGGGTCTGTACGGCAAAAAAGGGCGGCGCCTCATTCGGTGAGGCCAATGCGGCGATGCGGGCAAACAGTTCAGAGGGGGCCAGCGGCTCCCCAAGCGCGTCGGCGGCGGGGCAGGAGGCAAAGACCTGTTCCGAGGCAGCGGTGACCGCCCGGTAGCACAGCGCCCGTTCGGTTGCGGCCGAGCGGTCCCCCTCGACCAGCAATGACAGGCCGGCTCGATTCATCTGACGGCGCTCGTCCTCTGAAAAGAGGCCGCCCGGCAGCCCGGCGGCAGGAAATTCTCCTTCCACCAGCCCAATCAGGAAAACTGCCCGGGGATTTTCCGGGCGCATCCGGTCGGCCGTTCCCACCGAAACCTGGTCGAGTGTCTGCGGCACGGTGGCGACCTCAAAGCCGCCGACCGCCAGCTCCAGCAGCTCATAGGCTCGCTGCGGCTCCAGCACGATCTCCTCCGGCATCGCTGCAAACAGATCGATCACCCGGACCAGCTGCTCCCAGAGCAGATTCTGCTCCTCGAGGAAGAGCCGGCGCTCCCCTTCCGGCATCGCTGCAGCAAATTCTCCGAGCCGCTCCTTCGCGCCGCAGCGCCGCAGAAAGGCCCAAAGCGCTCCGGCAAACTGCCGGGAGGAGCCGCTTTTCATCGCCGCACGCAGCGGCAGCACCGTTTCCATCAGCCGGGCGCGGGAGGCCTCGATGCCGGCCAGACGCATCGCCGCCGCCTCATCGGGCGGTCCGACCATCCCGTCGGGGTGGTTGACGAAGGGTTGTTCCCAGCCTTTTCCCCGCACCGACCAGACATAGCAGTAATTTTCCAGCGCACCCAGCTCTTCGACCGAGAAACCGAGCAGTGGACTGGCGGCAAGAGCGAGCGGATCGGCCTCCCGCGTCCCGCAGGCCACCGCCGCAGCTGCCAGTACCCCCTGGGTCAGGGCACTCGAGCGGGCATCGGCGCGCAGGTCGAGAAAGTACGGAATCTCATAGCGCGCAAAGACGGCGGGCAGCGCGCTGGCATAGCGGGAGAGGTCACGGGCGATGACCGCGATCTCCCGATAGCGAAAGCCCTCCTCCCGCACCAGTTGAGCGATACGGGCGGCGGCGGCGGTCAGCTCCTCATAAGGTCCGGAGACCCGTGCGGCATGGATCTGGGGGAAAGACTGCGGCGGTCCGGGCATCCGTTCACAGCGGACGGCCCGCTCGAGGGCAGCCAGGCCCGGCAAATCCTCCCGGTCGGGCAGCCGGACCGTCTCGACCGGACAGCCCTGCCGTTTGGCCGCACGGATGAGGCGGTGCGCCGTATCGGCGGCCAGCGAAAAGGCCGGCTCGTCCGACTCGGGGTCGTCGCAGCAAAGCGAGACGCAAACCCGTCCAGCCCGGCTCAGCAGCGCCTCAATCAGCCGCAGCTGCGGCCCGGTGAAGCTCGCGAAGTCGTCGATCATGACCGTCTCGCCGGCATAGAGGTTCAGTTCCTCGATCCGGCCGGCGGCCAGGGTCAACAGATCGGTAGCAGACAGATAGCTGCGGTGCAGCACCGCCTGATAGACATCGTATATCATTGAAAACTCGTGAACCTTCTGCCGCAGTGCGCCGTCCGGCTGAGAGAGGGCGAAGGCAGCCAGCTCCCCGGGGGAAATTCCGGCATTCTGGCATTCGGCGATCATCCCGGCGATCTGGGAAATAAAGCCTCTCCCACGGTAGTGCCGCCGGTAGACCGACAGACTGTCGGCCAGCTCCTCGAGGGCGATACTGACCAAAAAGGCCGACGCCGTCTCATCGGCCACCTCTCTGCCGGCCCCACCGTACTGCCGCAGCAGCAGCTCAGCGAGCCGGGTGAAGCTGGTGACCCGCAGCGATTCGCCGCGTCCCCCAGGCAGGGTGCCGAGCATCCGCTCGTTGGAGAAGGAGGCCTGCTCCGGGACGATCAGCGTGGCCCGGTTTCCCTGCCGCGCCGTCTCGATCAGCATCCGCTGTATCCGGACCGTCTTACCGCTGCGGGCGGCGCCGCAGATCAGTTCCAGCATCCCTGTTTCCCCCTTTTTGCGGTGATACCGGCATTGTATCACATTTTCCGCCCGAAAAGAAGCCTTCCGGCCCGTGAAAAAGGGCCGTCCGTTTGGACGGCCCGTAAAATCTCAGCGTTTGAGAATCTCCATAAACTCCTCGCCGGTGATGCTTTCCCGCTCGAGCAGGTACTGCGCCAGCTCGTTGAGCTTCGGCATATGTTCGCGCAGGATCTCCGTAGCCCGGTCGTGTGCATCCTTGACCAGCGAGATGACCTCCGCGTCGATCTGTGCCGCCGTCTCGGCCGAGCAGGAAAGGCTGGTGTCTCCGCCCAGGTACTGGTTCTGCACCTGCTCGAGGGCGACCATACCGAACCGTTCGCTCATGCCATAGCGGGTGACCATTGCGCGCGCCAGGCGGGTAGCCTGCTCGATATCGTTGGAGGCACCGCTCGTCACCGAATGGAAGATCAGCTCTTCGGCGACCCGGCCTCCGGTATAGGTGGCGAGTTTGGACAGCGCCTCCTCCCGGGAGAGCAGCACCCGATCCCCTTCGTCAACCTGCATCGTATAGCCGAGCGCGCCGGAGGTGCGCGGGACGATGGTGATCTTCTGCACCGGAGCAGAATGGGACTGCAGCGCCGCCACCATGGCATGTCCGATCTCATGATAGGCAACAATCCGCTTATCATGCTCCGAGATCACGGCGTTCTTCCGCTGATAGCCGGCGATAACCGTCTCGACGCTCTCCTGCAGGTCTTCCTGGGACACCCGATCCCGTCCCATCCGAACCGCGCGCAGCGCCGCCTCGTTGACGATATTGGCCAGTTCGGCGCCCGACGCCCCAGAGGTAGCCCGGGCGATCACATTGAAATCGATCCCGTCCCCGAGCCGGACATGGGCGGCGTGAACCTTCAGGATCGCCTCCCGTCCCGCCAGATCGGGCAGCTCAACCGGAATCCGGCGGTCAAACCGGCCGGGGCGCAGCAGCGCCGGGTCGAGCGACTCAGGGCGGTTGGTCGCAGCGAGGATCACCACGCCCCGGGTCCCGTCGAAGCCGTCCATCTCGGTGAGCAGCTGATTGAGGGTCTGTTCCCGTTCGTCGTTGCCGCCGCCGAACTGGCTGTCCCGCTTTTTGCCGATCGTGTCGATCTCATCGATAAAGACGATACAAGGGGCCTTCTCCCCGGCCTGCTTAAAGAGGTCACGGACCTTGGCCGCCCCCATGCCGACAAACATTTCGACAAACTCCGAGCCGGAAATTGAGAAGAACGGGACATGTGCCTCTCCGGCGACTGCCCGGGCAAGCAGCGTCTTGCCGGTTCCGGGAGGGCCAACCAGCAGCGCGCCCTTGGGAAGGTTCGCACCAATTTCGGTGTACCGGCCGGGGTTATGCAGGAAGTCGACAATCTCGGTCAGCGCATCCTTGGCCTCGTCCTGGCCGGCGACATCGGCGAAGGTCTTGCCGGTCTCGGTCTCGGCGTAGATCTTGGCATTGGATTTTCCGAAGGTCATCGCATTGCCGCCCATCGCCGAGAGCCGCCGCGAAAGCATATTGCCGAGGAAGATAAAGAAGAGAATCGGCAGCATCCACGAGAGGAGCAGCGAAAGCAGCGGAGAGGTCCGGGTCGGGATCTCCTCGGCAAAGACGACCCCCGCGTCGAGCAGCTGTTGGGTCAGCTCCTCATAGGGCCAGTTTCCGGTTTTGTAGACCCGCTCCTTGTCATTTTCATCGAGCGCCAGGAAGGTGATCTGATCCTCGTCGCGGGCTACGGTCGTCACCTGGCCATCCTCGACCATACCGATGAACCGGTCGTAGCTGACCTCTTCGACCCGCGGCTCCAGAAAGAGCGGAAAGACGAAGATATTGAGCAGCATCAGCACAACCAGCGCCACGATATAATAGTAAATCAGCGGCTTTTTCTGCGGGTTGTTGGAATTGGTGAGCATCGGGGTTTCCTCCTGTCTTTTGTCAGCATTCGGCAAGGGAAACCAGATAGCGGTAAACCTTGCCCTTGTTTTCGTCGTACAGCCCGAGGCTGTCGTAAAACTCCTTGTAGTAATTGAAAATCTCGGTTTTGACCTTGACGGCGTTCCACGGGTGGATCCGGGTGGCGGTGATGCTGCGCTCGTTCTTACAGTAGTAATAGACGGGGGTGTGCAGCGCACAGAACCGGCGGCAGAGGCGGGCATACTGGAGGTTAAAGAGGAAATCCTCACTCCAGGCCAGTTCCTCGTCGCAGCGCAGCTGGCCCTCCCGGATGAGGCTACCGCGGTAGAGCTTGTTCCAGAGCACCCCGAAGTAGAAGCTGGCCGGCCGCTCCATCATCGCGAGCGCGAACCGCTCCCGGCTGACGGCGCCGGTCTCGGGGATATATCCGCCGTAAACGACGGGATCCTCCCCTTCCTGCACCCGGTAGTAGTCGGCAATAACCAGATCGGCCTGCTCGGCGAGCAACCGGCCGGCAAGCAGAGAGGTCGCCTCGGGAATCAGGTAGTCGTCGGCGTCGGCAAACTGGATCAGCTCGCCGCGGGCGGCATCAAGGGCGGCGTTGCGGGCCGCCGAAACCCCGCGGTTGGGCTGGTCGATCACCCGAATCCGTCCGTCCACCGCCTCGTACATCCGGCAAAGCTGCAAACTGGTATCGGTGCTGCCATCGTTGACCAGCAGCAGTTCGAGGTTCTGCCAGGTCTGGCGCCGGATACTTTCGATACAGCGCGGCAGATCGGTCGCCCCATTATAGACCGGGACGATGACCGACACCAGCGGCTGCCCGCTCACAGTGCGACCCCGGCCGCATGGCGGCCCGCCACCCCATAGCGCAGCAGCTCCATCATCCGCTGGGCCTCCTGGTGGAGCTGTTCACGGGTGATCTCCCGGCGGTAGTAGGCGCCCAGCTGGTAACACAGGCATTCCCGGACGATAAAGCCGACCAGTTTTTGGTCCCGCCGGTCGAGCCGGTCGAAACCGCCCGAATCGGAAAACCGCTTTCGCAGCCAGCCATCCGATGGACCGATCGTCTCCGGACCGCCGCGGGGCCAGGACTGCGCCCGCTCGAGCATCCGGGCCACAAAAGAACCCCACTCCCTCTCCCGCTGGTCGGCAAAGAAGTCGAGAAGCAGCGCCGGGGCCTCGTCGGGGCGAACCGAAGCGGGCAGCGCACGCAGCAGTTCCTCCCGCAGCAGGCCGATCAGGTACTGGTACAGATCCTCCTTGTCGGCAAAGTAGTAGTAGAAGCTGCTGCGGGAGATCCCGGCCCGCCGGGCGACCTCGAAAATCGAGACCCGATCATAGGGCAGCCGTGAAAACTCACCGACCGCAGCGGCGACGAGTTTCTCCTTTTTGGGCGCGGCAAGTTTGTCAAAAGTTGGCAGCGGCATGACGCAATTCCCTCCGTCATATTCTGGTCTGGATATAGATTACCTGAACACTGTGTCGAAATACCCGGTAAATTTATGAACAGGACGAAAACAACAGCGAAACAGCGCAAAAAAACGCCCCCGTCCCGCAAAAATCGGGACAGGGGCGCAGCGAAGACACGCAACAGGCTCAGCCGCAGCAGGGATGTCCGCCGAGGTCGACATGGGTGCTGTTCTGTGCGGGATCCTTCATGCACAGGTGCACCGCCGTCGTCTTGAAGGCGCGCGGCAGGGCGAGAATGTTCGGGTTGGGGCCGACAAACTTCTTCTTGGCGTCCTCAAGGGCCTCCTCAAAGGTAGCGCGGGTCTTGAGGCCCATGCCGCGGGCGATGCCGGGCTCGCGGGCGCCGACGATATAGATAGCGCTGGTGTTCATCTCGGCGATGTGGCCGCAGCTCATCATCGAGAAGCCGTGGAACGGATGGAAGGCGTTGGCGAAGCGGTACTTGCGGATGTACTCCTCATTGGTGGCGAAATACTCGCCATACCGGTTCATATCGGGGAGAATCTGCATGTAATCATGCTGGAACATCTCATAAAGCTCCCGCAGATAGGGCCAACGCTCGTCATGGAAATAGCCATCGCAGATCGAAGAGGCAATGAAGACGCAGTGCTCCGACATGATCCGCTTGTGGCGGATCACCTGGGCGGAGAGGGCCTGCATCATCTGGATCGGGTTGGTGCCCATGCCGTTGCCGTAGTGGAAGTTGGTGGGCAGGCCAAAGACGATAACATCATACTTCTTTTCTGCCCAGTGAACATAGGTGCGCTTGTCGGCAACCTGCCAGGAGATCGGCTGCATCTCCTTAGCATAGCCCGAGAAGATGGCGATCTGGCGGGAGAGGCTGTCAAGCACCGCATCGCAGCAGAAGAACTTCTTGCCCATCTTCTCTTCCATGAACATGCCCTGCTGGTCAAACTTGCGGCGCATCTCGCTGGTGTTGGAGACGGGGGTGAAGTCCGGACGGTGCATAACCTCCGGCACATGGTGGGCGCCGATGCTGCGCCAGTGGGTGATGCCGGTGGCACAGTGCTTATAACCGCCCGAATAGGCGCCGTAGGGATTGCCCTGGGTGTGGCCGATCAGAATCGCCACATCGGCGTCATAGACATACTTATTCATAATGACATGGTCGCCATAGGCGTTGTAGCCCAGATCAACCAGGTGATCGTAATCCTCCGAGTCGTGGCTGGTGATCTGCCGGGTGGGATAGAACTCCCCGAACAGCTCATCGCCGAGGATCGCCTTCATCTCCTGGACGGTAGCACGGGGATGCAGGCCGTTGGAGATGAGCAGCAGGATATCCTTCTTTTCGACACCGGCGCGGTAAAGCTCGTCGATGCAGGCGCGGATCGACACCTTGCGGTGGCTGGTCGGCTGCAGGCCGCCTTTGACGATGTCGGGGATGACGATGACCACCGTGCTGCCCTTATGGGCCAGCTGCGAAAGAGGGGGCATCCCGATCGGGTTGCGGATGCTCTCGAGGGTGGCGCGGTAGAGGGTATCCCAATCCTGCGGCAGGCAGGGAGGGTCGGCTACCGTCTCGCCGGGGACGAAGATGTCGGTGCTGTCGGGCAGCACTGCGTCCATAGTTCCGTTGCCGTATTCGAATGACAGTTTCATTGTTGCATTCCTTTCCATATCATCGCGGCGTTCGTTTTTCACTTCCGGGGTTATTCTAGCATATCAAAAGCGGGCGGGGTACGAAAATTAACCCAAACGTTTGCTTCAAAAATTGGCATCAATCGTTTGTTCATTTTAGGCAATTCTTACGGAAATCGATGGCTCATAGTGAAACCGAGTGGAATTCCTTGACTTCGCTGCTCTTTTTAACTAAAATAAAGACAGCATAACTGTCATATTTTAACGCTAACGTTTGCTCTATTTTTGATTGAAAAAGGAGGGACAAACAGGCAGAATAACAGATACAGGAACCGGTCTGCGTCCCTTCCAGAAGGAATCGCCGCACCGGATTCAACAGGCATCGATCCCATAGGCAGACATGAAAAAGTATGGAGGAACTGTACGATGAAAAAGTTTTCCAGAAGCTTGAAATCCGTCTTCGCACTGGCGTTGGCGCTGATGCTGACCATGTCGTTGGTCGCTTGCGGCGGCAGCTCGTCCAGCAGCAGTGCGCCCGCCTCGTCGGCTGCGTCCGGCTCGTCCGCGGCGTCGTCTGAAGCCGCTCCGGCGGAGAAGATCCCGCTGAAGATCAGCCATCACCCCTATATCCACGCGCTGCCCAGCGTCTATGCCGAGCAGAACGGCATGTACGACAAGTATGACTATGAGATGACCATGTACTCCGGCGGCCCGACCCAGAACGAAGCCATTTCGTCCGGCGCCTGGGAGGTTGGCACCACCGGTACCGGCGGCGCGGTGCTCGGCGCGGCTGGCTACAATATGAAAGTTATCGGCTTCACCTGCACCGACAGCAACACCGTCGACCTGTGGGTCCGTCCTGACAGCCCCCTGCTGCAGGCTGGCCAGGATGAGAACGGCATCTACGGCACCGCTGAGGACTGGAAGGGTCTGAAGATCCTCTGCCCGACCGGCACCTCCTGCCAGATGGTCCTGATCGGCACCCTCGAGTACCTCGGCCTGACCCAGAACGACGTTGAGGTTATCGACATGGCCGTCGCGCAGTCCTACCCCGCCTTCAAGGCCGGTGAGGCGGACGTGGTCGCCCTGTGGTCCCCCTTCGGCTTCGCCGCTGAGGAGGAAGAGGGCTGGGTCAAGGTTTCCTCTGCCAAGCAGCTCGGCCTGAATCTGCCCTGCCTGATCGTCGCCACCGAGGAAGCGGTCAACAACCGCCGCGACGTTGTCCAGGATTGGCTGCAGACCTACATCGATGCCGGCATCGCGCTCAACAACCAGGATACCGAAGTGACTGCTCAGCTGCTCTATGACTTCGAGAAGCAGGAAGGCATCAAGATGGAGGAGTACGCCTCGGTCCTCGAGGTGGAGAACCGCCGCTTCCCGACCGTTGAGGAGAACAAGGCGCTCTTCACCGTCGGCGAAGATGGCACCTGCGAAGCCGAGAAGATCGTCCTTCAGTTTGTGGACTTCATGATCTCCCAGGGCAAGATGACCGAGGCTGACAAGCAGACGATGATTGACAATCACTTCGTCGACACCTCGTTCATGGAGAATATCAAGTAATCTGCTGCTCAACCGAAGGGGATATGCGCTCGGTCCAACGCGACGCGCATATCCCCTTCCTCTCTACAACATAGGAAGGATGGTTTGATAGGATGGCAAAAGAAAAGCCAGTCTCCGGCGGCCAGCCGGAAAGCGCGGCGGTTTCCGAATCGATCCGGATCGAAAACCAGAACCGCGCCCGGGAAAAACGCCAGCTGTTCCTCATTTCGCTGGTCAGCGTCACCGTCTGCCTGGTGATCTGGGAACTCGCGGTCCGCACCGCGCTGATCAACCCGAAATACCTCTCGGCTCCCTCGCAGGTATTTCAGAGCTTCATCATCAAGTTCTACGATCCGACCCCTGACGGCGCCACCCTGCCGGTCCACTTTGCGTCGAGCCTCTACCTCGCGCTGGTTGGCTATGCGGCGGCGGTGATCATCGGCATCCCGCTCGGGCTGGTCAGGGGTTACTCCCGCACCTTCTACCGGCTGATCAACCCGATCTTTGAGATCGTTCGGCCGATCCCGCCGATCGCCTGGATCCCGCTGTCGGTCATCTGGCTGGGCATCGGCACCACCGCCAAGGGCTTCATCATCTTCCTGGCGGCCTTCGTCCCCTGCGTCATCAACTCCTACACCGGCGTCCATCAGACCAATCCGACCCTGATCAACGTCGCCAAGACCTGCGGCGCAAACGACTGGCAGATCTTCACGACCGTCTGCATCCCGTCGGCGCTGCCGCTGACCTTCACCGGACTGCGGGTGGCGCTGGGCAACTCCTGGTCGACGCTGGTGGCAGCGGAACTGCTGTCGGCCAAGGCCGGCCTGGGCTATATGATCCAGCAGGGCCGTTCGCTGGTGCGCCCGGACATCATCATCGTCGGCATGCTGTCGATCGGCATCACCGGCGCGCTGCTTTCCTCCTGCCTGAGCCGGGTGGAAAAGAAATTCGTGAAAGGCAGGAATGAAAGATGAACGCAAAGAGCTCCAAGCTTCGCGATCTGGCACTGTCGGTCATTTCTCTGCTCTGCCTGATCGGAATCTGGTTCGCCCTCTCGTCGAGCCGCCCCGACTTCTTCCCCACCCCCCAGATGACCTGGGACCGCTTCATGGAACTGATCGAGTACCCTGTCAGTAAGATCTCGGTGCTCGGCCACATCTGGGCGAGCCTGCGCCGCGTCGCGATCGCCTTCTGCTGCGCCGTCGTGCTGGGCATCTCGCTGGGCATCGCGATGGGCTGGAACAAGAAGATCCGCGCCGCTGTCAACCCGATCTTTGAGGCGCTGCGTCCGATCCCGCCGATCGCCTGGATCCCGCTGGTTATCCTGTGGTTCGGCGTCGGCGAATTCCCGAAAATCCTGCTCGTCTTCATCGGCTCCTTCATGCCGATCGTTCTCAATACGATGACCGGCGTCTCGCTGGTCGACCCGATGTATCTGTCGGTCAGCCGGGTCTTCAAAGCCAACACCCTGCAGACGATGGTCCATGTTGTCCTGCCCGCCTCGATTCCGGCCATCTTCGCCGGCATGAAAGCCGCGCTGAGCAGCGGCTGGATGGTGGTCGTTGCAGCCGAGATGATCGCGAGCAAATCCGGCGTCGGATTTTTGATCAACCGTGGCAGTGAAAGCTACGACGTGGCACTGATCCTCTGCGGCATGATTCTGATCGGCGTGGTCGGCGCCCTGCTCGGCGTCGTGCTGACTCTTCTGGAAAGGTGGTTCTGTCCGTGGACAACAAAGAAAGAAAAGTAATGCTCCGCCTCGAGCACATCGCCAAGTCCTTCTATGCCCGCCACGAGGTTTTCGACGCGGTCAGCGATGTCTCGATCGACGTGTATGAAAACGAATTCCTCACCATCCTCGGACCGGGCCAGTGCGGCAAGAGCGTGCTGCTCAACATCATCGCCGGCCTGGAGAAGCCCACCCAGGGTACGATGGATTTCCCGGCCAGCAGCGACACGACGATGGGCTTCGTCTTCCAGAAGACCGCTGTTTTCCCGTGGAAGACGGTCATGGAAAATGTCGAGCTGGGGCTGCAGATCAAGGGCGCCGACAAAAAGACGCGCCGCGAGAAGGCCCAGTACCTCATCGAGCTGGTCGGCCTCCAGGGCTTCGAAAACGCCTATCCCTATCAGCTCTCGGGCGGCATGAAGCAGCGGGTCGGCATCGCCCGGGCCTACTGCGTCAACCCCGACATCCTGCTGATGGACGAACCGTTCGGTGCGCTTGACGCGCAGACCCGCTACCAGATGGAGGAAGAGGTACTGCGGATCTGGCAGGCCGAAAAGCGGACGGTCATCTTTGTTACCAACAACATTGAGGAAGCGCTGTTTTTGGGCGACCGCATCGTGCTGCTCTCCGCCTGCCCGGCCAAGGTCAAGGAGATCTACGTTCCCCGGCTGGAGCGTCCCCGCAACAACATCGACCCCGAGTTCCTTGCGCTGCGCGAGGAGATCGAGTCCAACACCGATTTGGCACTGTGACTGTGAGGAGCGGAGGATAGTATGAGCAACGATGTAAAGGTAAGCGTCCGCAACCTGACCAAATGCTTCGGCGACCTCAAGGTGCTGGACAATATTTCGTTTGATATCAAGAAGGGGGAGTTCATCTGCGTGGTTGGCCCCACCGGCTGCGGCAAGACGACCTTCCTCAACCTGCTGACCCGGCTGATCCCACAGACCTCCGGTGAAATCCTCATCGACGGGGAGCCGGCCGATCCGAAGAAGCACAACATCTCCTTCGTGTTCCAGGAGCCGTCGGCCTTTTCCTGGCTGACCACCCAGGAGAACATCGAATACGGCCTGCGGATCAAGAAGATGCCGGAGGACTACATCAAGCAGCAGAGCGACAAAGTCATCAACCTGCTCGGACTCGACCGGTTCCGTGATGCCTATCCGCATGAGATGTCGGTCAGCATGGAGCAGCGGGTGGTGATCGGGCGCGCCTTCGCGATGAATCCCGACCTGCTGCTGATGGATGAGCCGTACGGCCAGATGGACATCAAGATGCGCTTCTTCCTTGAGGACGAGGTCATCAAGCTCTGGAAGGCAACCGGTTCGACCGTCCTGTTCATCACCCACAACCTGGAGGAAGCGGTTTACCTCGCCGAGCGGGTCCTGGTTCTGTCGGCCAAGCCTGCAACCATCAAGGCGCAGGTGCCGATCGAGATCGGGCGTCCGAGAAAGGTTTCCGACCCCGCCTTCATCGAGGTCAGAAAGCAGATCACCGACATGATCAAGTGGTGGTAAGCATCCCATGCCCCCTCAGGGGGACAGAACAATAAATCGAAGCGAAAAGGGGTTTTAGCATGGATTCCGGATTGAAAGGAAAGCTTGTTGTTATCACCGGCGGCGCCCGCGGACTGGGCTACGCTTCGGCGACAAAGTTTGCGAAGGAAGGCGCTGAGATCGTCCTGGCCGACATCAACGGCGAAATGGCGAAGGAATCAGCCGCCAAACTGCAGCAGGAAACCGGCGCGGCCTGCCACGGTTATCAGTTCGATGTCAGCCGGGTCGACGAAATCAAGGCGTTCTTCGCCCAGATGAAGGAAACCTTCGGCCGGGTCGATGTGCTGGTCAACAACGCCGGCATCCAGATCCGCAACGACTGCCTCAACTTCAAAGAGGAGGATTGGGACCGCCTGATGGATATCAACCTCAAGGGCGTGTTCTTCTGCTGCCAGCAGGCCGGCCTTCTGATGAAGGAGACGGGCGGCGGCATCATTGTCAACATGTCCTCCTCGACTGCGGTACGTACCACCCCCGGACGGGCACCCTACTGCATCAGCAAGGCCGGGGTCAAGAACCTGACGATGGTGCTCAGCTGCGAATTTGCCAAGTATAACATCCGGATGAACGCCGTCGCTCCCGGCTGGATCATGACCAACATGCTGCAGGACGGCTTCAAGCTCGGCATCGTCAGCGACAAGCAGCTGATGGCCGCAATCCCCTATAAGCGCTACGCCGACATGAGCGAGATCGCCGATGTGGTCGTCTATCTCTGCTCGGATCAGGCGAGCTATATCACCGGACAGTGTATCCATGTGGACGGCGGCCAGACCGCACTCGGCCTGCCCGACATCCTGTAAGGAGGAGAATCACCTATGAGATTACAGTACAGCGAGGCGCAACTGCGCCTGATGGCCGAAAAGCTGCGGCTGGATATGGTCGACAGCATGCACGAAGCCGGCTCGGGCCATCCCGGCGGCTCCCTCTCGATCGCCGAGATCATGAGTGTTTTGTACTTTCACGAGATGAACGTCGACCCGAAGAATCCTCAGTGGGAGGAGCGGGACCGGTTCGTTCTCTCGAAGGGCCACGCTGCCCCGGCTTACTATGCCGCGCTGGCTGAGCGGGGTTACTTCGATGTCGCGCTGCTCAAGACGCTGCGTAAAATCGACAGCATCCTGCAGGGGCATCCCGATTGCAAGAAGGTTCCCGGTGTCGATATCTCGACCGGCTCGCTCGGCCAGGGCATCTCGGTAGCCTGCGGCATGGCCTGCGCCGCCAAGAAGAAGGGCAGCTCCGTCCGGGTCTACTGTGTGCTCGGCGACGGTGAGATTCAGGAGGGCCAGGTCTGGGAGGCTGCGATGAGCGCCGGCCACTACAAGCTGGATAATCTGGTCGCCTTCCTCGACAACAACAACCTGCAGATCGACGGCTCGGTCGACCATGTCATGTCGGTCTATCCGGTCAAGGAGAAGTTCGAAGCGTTTGGCTGGCGGGTCATCGAGCTTGATGGCAACGACATCGGTCAGATCCTCAGCGCCCTCGAGCTGGCCCGTGCCACCTGTGGCAAGCCCACTCTGCTGCTGGGCAAGACCACCAAGGGCAAGGGTGTTTCCTTCATGGAGAACCAGGCCGGCTGGCACGGCAGCGCGATCAACGACGAGCAGTATGAGACCGCGATGAAGGAGCTGCGGGAGCGTTACGCGCAGGCAGAGAAAGGATGTGTGGCTCAATGACTTCCACCCGTGAAGCTTACGGCGCAGCCCTGGTAGAGCTGGCCGAACAGTATGATTTCTATGTCATGGACGCCGACCTCGCGAAGGCGACCCAGACAGTGCATTTCTCCAAGAAGTATCCCGAGCGGTTCCTCGACATGGGCATCGCCGAGGCCAACCTGATCGGCTTTGCCGCCGGCATGTCTACCTTCGGGACCCCGGTTTTCGCCAGCACCTTCGCCGCCTTCGCCGCCGGGCGCGCCTATGATCAGGTACGCAACACGCTGGCCTACTCCAACTGCAATGTCAAGATCGGCGCGACCCACGCCGGCGTACTGATCGGCGCCGACGGCGGTTCCCACCAGTGCATCGAGGATATTGCGCTGATGCGCGCCATTCCGACGATGACCGTCCTGTGCCCGTGCGACTCCCGTGAGACCCGCGCCTGCGTCAAGGCCGCTCTCGAGATGCACGGTCCGGTCTACCTGCGGTTTGGCCGGCTCGGCACCCCCGAAGTCTACGACAAGGATGAGTCCTTCACCTTTGAGATCGGCAAGGGCCACTGCGTCCGCGAGGGCTCGGATCTGACCATCATTGCGATCGGCGATATGGTCAGCCGTTCGCTCGAAGCCGCCGAAAAGCTCGCACAGCGCGGCATCTCGGCCCGGGTGGTCGACATGGCGTCGATCAAGCCGATCGACGAGGCGCTGATCCTGCGCTGCGCCGCCGAAACCGGCTGCTTTGTCACGGCGGAGGATCACAATGTTCTGGGCGGGCTCGGCAGCGCAGTCAGCGAGGTGTTGGCCAAGCACAGCCCCTGCCCGGTCGAGATGGTCGGTGTACAGGACCGGTTCGGCCGTTCAGGCGAGCCGGCCGGCCTGGCGGAGGCCTATGGCCTGACCGCTCCCGTGATTGAGGAGGCCGCTGTTCGGGTCCTCGAGAGAAAGAAGGCGCGGGGATGAGACGGGTCGTATTTCCCGAGGCCCACAAGGCCGTCATGACCGAGTGCGAGATTCCGAAATGCGGCGACGGGCAGGTTCTGCTCAAGCTGCGCCGGGTCGGGGTCTGCGGCACCGATATTCAGGTCTTTTCCGGAAAGAACCGGTTCATGACCTTCCCGATCGTCCCGTTCCATGAGGGCATTGCGACCGCCGTCGAGGTGGGCAAGGGTGTCACCAGCGTCAAGCCCGGCGATACGATCTGCGTGCGCCCGATCATCGCCTGCCACAACTGCTACCCCTGCCGCCACGGCAAGGTCAACGCCTGTGAGAATTTCAATTCTCTCGGCGTGCAGTCGGACGGACTGGGCAGCGAGTACTTCGTCATCGATGAGGAGTACTGCCCGAAGGTCTCTCCTGATCTTCCGCTCGATGAGGCGATCCTGATCGAACCCTTCGCGGTCGGCGTCCACGCCGCTCGCCGGGGCGACGTCGCGGGCAAGAAGGTCCTGGTCGTCGGTGCCGGTACGATCGGCAACTTTGTCGCCCAGGCCGCCCAGCTGCTCGGCGCCGAAAAGGTTGCCATCTGCGACCTGAGCGAAGAGAAGGTGGAGATGGCCCGCAAGGCGGGCATCGCCGCGCCGGTCAATTCCTCCGGCAAGACGATCCGCGAGGTTGTTGCTGAGGCGTTTGGCAGCGAGCCTGCCGACGTCATCATCGACTGCGTTGGCGCCAAGGTGCTGTTCCAGCAGATTCTCGACGCCGCCGTCAAAACCAGCACCATCGTCATTGTCGGCAACTACAGCGAGAACGTCGAGCTCAACGTCGCACAGATCCAGCGCAACGAGCTGAATGTGCTGGGCAACATCACCTACAATCGCGACGACTTTGAGACGGCAATCCGGCTCTTTGAGGAGCGCCGGGTTTATGTCAAGGACTACATCACCGCCCGCTACCGCATCGAGCAGATTCAGGAGGGCATGGATCAGGCGGTCACCGGCAAGGCCCACAATATGAAGACTATCTTTGACTATTGAGGAGGAAACCGGCATGTACCACACCTCCCCCTCTCTGCTCTGCGCCGACCCGCTGCGGCTGGGCGAGACAATCGAAACCCTCAACATTCTCGGGGTGGACTGGTTCCACATCGACGTGATGGACGGCAGCTTCGTCCCGAACTTCGCGTTCGGGGCGGATGCCATCCGCGCTGTCTGCCAGGCGGCCAAGCACCCGGTCTATGCCCATGTCATGGCCCTCAATCCGCAGAATCACGTCGAGGCGTTCGCGCAGCTCGGCTGTAACACCTTCTGCTTCCATCTCGAGACGACCCACAACCCGTTCCGGCTCTGCCAGCAGATCCGGGCCGCCGGGATGAAGCCCGCCGTCGCCCTCAATCCGGCGACCGGCGTCGAGGCGCTGGGAAATCTGCTCGACTATGTCGATGCGGTGACCCTGATGTCGGTCGAGCCCGGCTTTTCGGGGCAGAGCTTCCTGCCGTTCATGTATGACAAGATCGCATCGCTGCGCCGGATGATCGGCGAGCGGCCGGTGCTGATCGAGGTCGACGGCGGCGTGGACAACGAGATCGCCCGACGCTGCCTCTCCTGTGGCTGCGACGTCGTGGTCGGCGGTTATTTCACCCTGTTCCAAAAGGGGAAGAGTATCCCCGCGTGTTACCAAAGCTTCAACGAAGCGATCAAGGAGGCGGCAATATGACCCTCGCACAGCTTAAGGAAATCGTCGTGGCCGGCAACAAAGAACTGCCGCGCCGGAACCTGGTCAAATATTCGTGGGGCAACGTCAGCGGCATCGACCGGGAAAAGGGCATCATCGTCATCAAGCCGGTTGGCATCCCCTATGACGAGCTGACCGTCGATAACGTCAGCGTCGTCGATCTCGACGGCAAGATTCTTGCCGGGCCGCTCAACCCCTCGGTCGATCTCGACATTCACCGGGCGCTCTACGCCCATTTCCCCAGCGCCAACGCCATCGTGCACACCCATTCGACCTATGCCACCGTACTGGCTCAGCTGCGCCGGGATCTCCCCTGCTTCGGCACCACCCACGCCGACTACTTTGCCGGTCCGGTGCCCTGCGTCGGGGAACTGACTCAGGAGGAGGTTGAGGGCAAATACGAGTGGAATACCGGCATGGCAATCGTGCGCTGGTTTGAGGAGCACCACATCGACCCCGCCGAGGTTCCTGCCGCCCTCTCGCCGTTCCACGGCCCCTTCACCTGGGGCGGGGATGTCTGGGACGCGGTACACAAGACGGTCGTCCTTGAGGAAATCTGCAAGATGGCTGCCACGATGTACAGCATCGAAAAGGATCCTCAGCCGCTTCCTCAGTACATGCTCGACCGGCACTACTATCGCAAGCACGGCGCCAACGCCTACTTCACCAACGACGACTACGGCTCGGGCAGCATGATCAAACGATAAGAAAGGGACGATTGCCGTGAAGTATGTCTATGCAAATCTCAAGCGCTTCGACGTGAGGCGCGAGGAGGGCGGCATCAACTCGATGGCCGCCCCCGCCCAGTGGGGTGAGTACATCGTCTCCCATGTCCAGGAGGGGCTTTCTCCCCTCGCCGGGCAGCTGGAGGCCGCACTCTTCCTCCCCGAGGCACACATCATCCCTGCCGCCGCCGCCAAAAAGCCGGATGGTTTCCCGGTTCGGATCGGCTGCCAGGGAGTATTCCGCCGCGATGTTGCCAAGGGCGGCAACTTCGGTGCCTTCACCACCAGCCGTACCGCCAAGTCGATGGCGGCGCTCGGCTGCGACATCACCATCATCGGCCACTGTGAGGAACGGATCGACAAGCGCGAGATCATGGCGGCCGCCGGTGCAAACGACGAGGAGGCCATCAGCCGGATCCTCAATGCCGAGATCCGCTGCGCGGTCGACGCAGGCCTGACCGTTCTGTACTGTGTCGGTGAGCGCGCCGAGGAGCAGGAGCATTGGGATGAGGTCATCCGCCGCCAGCTGACCGTCGGACTGGAGGGAGTGGATCTCTCCCGCGTACGGATCGCTTATGAACCGGTCTGGGCGATCGGACCGGGCCGCCCGGTGCCGGGACGGGAGGACATCCGCAAGGTGGCCTGCCTCTCGAAGGAGTTGTTCCCGCAGGTTCCCTTCCTCTACGGCGGCGGGCTCAAGACCGACAACGCCGGGATGCTCGCTTCGATCGATGAGGTGGACGGAGGCCTGGTCGGCCTGACCCGTTTCACCGGCGAGATCGGCTTCTATCCCGACGGCTTTATCGAGATTATTCGCACCTACCTGGGGTGATCCCCTACAGAAAGGACGCCGGCTATGACCCTCAAGGAAATCGCTGAAAAGGTTGGGGTTTCCCCCTCGACCGTCTCGCGGGTCATCAATAAGAATGACACCAAATGTGCGAGCCAGGCGGTTCGGGAACGGATCTGGGACGAGGTGAGCGCGAGTGGATATGTGCCCAACCAGTACGCCCAGCGGCTGAAGATGGCATCCTATCCCCAAGCGGAGGCCCAGGCAGAGGTCCCGGAGCGGAACCTGGCCTGCATCTTCGCCCGTACCGGCGACATCAACAACGACCCCTTTTTCAACAGCATCTACCGTGCGGTGGAAAAGGAGGCGTTCGGGCACGGGTACTTTCTAAAATACTCCCTTTCCTTCCCGCAGATTGTCGCCCCGTCAAGCCTCGAACTGCTCAAGACGGCGAACATCGACGGAATCGTCATCCTGGGCCGCTGCAAGAATGAGCATCTGCAGCTGCTCTACAGCGAATTCCGCAACCTGATCTATGTTGGGCTCAACGATATCGAACCGATCATCGACCAGGTCGTCTGCGACGGCTACCAGGTGGCCCGCACCGCAGTACATTATCTTCACTCGCTCGGGCACACCTCGATCGGCTATATCGGTGAAATTGACAACGAAATCCGCTACAAGGGCTACCGGGACGAAATGGCCTCGCTGGGGCTGACGGCACCCAAGGAGCAGGTTATCGACATCCACCTGTCGATGGAGGGGGGGTACCACGGTGTTCGCCGCCTGAGGGAAGGAGGCGGACTGCCGGGGGCGATCTTCTGCTGCAACGATATCACAGCGGTCGGCGCGATCAAGGGCATCAAAGAGATGGGGCTCAAAATCCCGCAGGACGTCTCGCTGCTGAGTATCGACGACATTGAGATGGCCTCCTATGTCACCCCGATGCTTTCGACCATCAGCATCCCTAAGGAGGAGATGGGCAAGATGGCGGTCAAGATCCTGCTCGACCGGATCAACAAGGGCCACCGTCTGCCGATGAAACTCGAGCTCCCCTACCAGATCAAACGGCGGGAGAGCTGCCGGGATCTGACGGCGGGCTGAGTCTCTCTTGCCCTCTCCCGGCCAAAACCGCTACAACGCCGCTGCGGCGGGCCGCCCGGATGGGACGGTCCGCCGCTTTTTGCTGTGCGAATCCATTCGGGTCGCCGGACGCGGCACAAAACGGAGGAATCTCGGATGAAGCAGCTGTGCCTGCTGTTTGTAATCTTTTTTACCAATATGGTTCAGACCATCTCCGGCTTCGCCGGCACGATGCTGGCGATGCCGGTCTCGATTCTGCTGGTGGGCATCGGAGACGCCAAGGTTATCCTCAATACGGCGGGGCTGTTCTGCTGCGTTGTGATGGGCTTTCAGAACCATCGCCGCATTGAATACCGCGAGCTGCTGCGGATCGTATTGTTCATGTCGCTGGGAATGGTGCTGGCCGCGGGAATCTCGGGGCTGGTCGAACTGGATCTGCTGCTGACCATCTATGGCCTGCTGATCCTGGCGGTGGCGGCGCGGGGGCTGCTCGGACACGGGGATCTGCGGATTCCCCCGTGGCTGGTGCCGATCCTGCTGATCGCCGCGGGGATTATCCACGGGCTGTTTCTGTCGGGCGGAGCACTGCTGGTCATCTACGCCAAACAGCGTTTCCCCGACAAGACCTCCTTCCGCGCGACGCTGACGGCGGTGTGGATCTTCCTCAACTCGCTGATTCTGATCAGCCATATCACCACCGCCCAAATCACCCGGGAGCGGCTGATGCTGATCCTTCCCGGCATGGCAGTCTCGCTGCTGGGCATCCATTTCGG
>CASEBP010000127.1 GCA_949285275.1 uncultured Oscillospiraceae bacterium
CAACTTCCTCAAGCGCCACGGTACCATCGGGCTGTTCGACATTGACACCCGCGCCCTGACCCGCCGCCTGCGGGAGTATGGCGTGATGAATGGGGTCATCACCACCGAGCCGATCACCGACCAGAATCGGGACAAGCTGCTCAAAGAGATTGCCGCCTATACGGTGCATGACGCCGTCGCCACCATTACCACTTCGGTTGCCCGTCTCTACCCGGCCCACGGCACCCGCAAATACCGGATTGCCCTCTTCGACTTCGGCTATAAACGAAACATCCGCGAGAGCCTGCGCGCCAAGGGCTGCGATGTCCTCGTCGTGCCAGCTGGCACCACCGCCGAACAGCTGCGTGAGATGAAGGTCGAGGGAATTCTGCTCTCCAACGGCCCCGGAGACCCTGCCGAGAACCGTCAGGTTATCCAAAACCTTTCGGAGATCATCAAACTCGGCCTGCCGATCATGGGGGTCTGTCTCGGGCATCAGCTGATGGCCCTTGCCCGCGGCGGCAGGACGGTCAAGCTTGGTTATGGGCACCGCGGCGGCAACCAGCCGGTCATCGACTTCGACAGCGGGCGAACCTTCGTCACCACCCAGAACCACGGCTATGCGGTGCTCGGCGATTCGCTCGATCCGAAGATCGCGCGGGTCAGCCATATCAACGCCAACGATAAGACCTGCGAAGGGGTCGAGTACCTCGACGCACCGATCTTTACCGTGCAGTTCCACCCCGAGGCGTGCGCCGGTCCGGCCGACACGTCCTTCCTCTTTGACCGGTTCCTCGCCATGATCGACAAGCAGAAGGAGGCCAACTGACATGCCGCTTCGCAGTGATATCAAAAAGGTTCTGATGATTGGCTCCGGTCCGATCGTCATCGGACAGGCCGCCGAGTTCGACTATGCCGGAACCCAGGCCTGCCGCGCCCTCAAGGAAGAGGGGCTGGAGGTTGTTTTGATCAACTCCAACCCTGCGACCATCATGACCGACAAGCGGATGGCCGACCGGATTTATATCGAGCCGCTGACCCTCGAGACGGTCAAACGGGTCATCGAGATCGAAAAGCCGGACAGCGTTCTGTCGACCCTCGGCGGACAGACCGGCCTGACCCTCTCGATGCAGCTGGCCAAGGATGGCTTTTTGGAGAGCCATAACGTCAAGCTGCTCGGCGCCAACCCCGAGACGATCGACAAGGCGGAGGATCGCCAGCTCTTCAAGGATACGATGGAGGCGATCAACCAGCCCTGCATCCCGTCCAAGGTGGTCACCGATGTCGACGATGCGTTGGCCTTCGCCGATACGATCGGCTACCCTGTCATCGTCCGTCCGGCCTTTACGCTGGGCGGTACCGGCGGCGGCATCGCCGGGGACGTCGATGAGCTGCGGGAAATCGCGGCCAACGGTCTGCGGCATTCGCCGATCCACCAGATCCTGGTCGAGCGGTGCGTCTCGGGCTGGAAGGAGATCGAGTTCGAGGTCATCCGCGACCGCAAGGGCAATCTGATCACCGTCTGCTCGATGGAGAATGTCGATCCGGTCGGCATCCATACCGGCGACTCGGTGGTTATCGCACCGGCTGTCACGCTGGCCGACAAGGAATATCAGATGCTCCGCACCGCGGCGCTCAATATTGTCGACGCGCTTGGGGTGGAGGGCGGCTGTAACTGCCAGTTTGCGCTCAATCCCAACAGTTTTGAATACGCCGTCATCGAGGTCAACCCCCGGGTTTCCCGCTCGTCGGCCCTCGCGTCCAAGGCGACCGGATATCCGATCGCCAAGGTTGCAACCAAGATTGCGATCGGCTACACCCTCGATGAAATCGTCAACGCCGTCACCGGTTGCACCTATGCCTGCTTCGAGCCGGCTATCGACTATGTCGTCGTCAAGTATCCGCGCTGGCCGTTTGATAAGTTTGTCTACGGTGAGAAGAAGCTCGGTACCCAGATGAAGGCGACCGGCGAGGTCATGGCGATCGGCACCAACTTTGAGCAGGCCATCATGAAGGCCGCCCAGTCGATCGAGCTCAAGCTCTCGTCGATGCGCTCCCCCAAGCTCAAGATCGAGAGCGACGAACAGATCATGGCCCGGGTGAATACCCCCGATGACAGCCGCCTGTTCGCCGTTTATGAGGCGATCTACCGCGGCATCGAGGATGTCGAGGAGATCTTCCGGATCACCCGGATCGACCGCTGGTTCCTCTACAAGTTCCACAACCTCGCCGTTATCGAGCGGGAGCTGGAAAAGGGCGAACTGACCCCTGAGCTCTATCTGCGGGCCAAGAAGTTCGGCTATCTCGACAGCTCGATCCGGACCCTGTCGGGGGTCGATCCGGCGCCGCTGCACCGCGACGCGGTCTACAAGATGGTGGATACCTGCGCGGCGGAATTCCCGGCGGAAACCCCTTATTTCTATTCGACCTATGACGATGAGAATGAGGCAGCCGAATTCATCGCGCATCATCCGTCCGATAAAAAGACGGTCATCGTCTTCGGCTCCGGCCCGATCCGGATCGGGCAGGGCATCGAGTTTGACTACTGTTCGGTTCACTGCGTCTGGGCCCTCAAGGAGGCCGGATACCAGGCGGTTATCGTCAATAACAACCCGGAAACCGTCTCGACCGACTTCGACACCGGCGACCGGCTCTACTTTGATCCGTTGACCCCCGAGAGCGTCGACAGCATCCTCGCGACCGAAAAGCCGTATGGGGTGGTCGTCCAGTTCGGCGGCCAGACCGCCATCAGCCTGACCCGCCACCTCGCTGACAAGGGGGTGCGGATTTTGGGGACCTGCGCCGATTCGGTCGACGCGGCGGAGGACCGGGAGCGGTTCGACGAGATCCTCGAGCAGTGTGCGATTCCCCGTCCGGCGGGCCACACCGTCATGAACACCGAGGAGGCAGTCAAAGCCGCCGAGGATCTGGGCTATCCGGTGCTGCTGCGCCCGTCCTATGTGCTCGGCGGGCAGAATATGGTCATCGCCCCCAACGCCGAGCGGGTCATCGAGTATATGGGGATCATCACCGCCAATGGTTCGCTGGAGAATCCGGTGCTGATCGACAAATATATGATGGGTACCGAGGTGGAGGTCGATGCGATCTCGGACGGGGAGGATTTCCTGATTCCCGGCATCATGGAGCACGTCGAGCGGGCGGGCATCCACTCGGGCGACTCGATTTCGGTCTATCCCTGCCGGACCCTGTCCGAGCGGATCCGCAACACGATTATCGAATATACCGGCCGGCTGGCCCGCGCGTTGAAGGTCAGCGGTATGGTCAATGTCCAGTATGTCGTTTATAACGACGAGGTCTACGTCATCGAGGTCAACCCGCGTTCCTCCCGCACCGTGCCGTATATCAGCAAGGTCACCGGCGTGCCGATGGTCGACCTCGCCACCCAGATCATGCTCGGGGCGAAGCTCAAAGACCTCGGTTACGGCACCGGGCTGTACCCCAATGCGCCTTACGTCGCGGTCAAGGTGCCGGTCTTCAGCTTTGAAAAGCTGATCGGGGTCGACACCCAGCTCGGTCCGGAGATGAAATCCACCGGTGAGGTGCTTGGTATCGCCAAAACCTTTGAGGAGGCGCTGCTCAAGGGACTGGTCGCCGCCGGATACAAGCTCGAGGAGCGCGGCGGGGTGCTGATCAGCGTCAAAGACGCCGATAAGCCGGAGATCGTGCGGATCGCTGAGAAGTTTGAGAAGCTCGGCTTCACCCTTTATGCCACCCCCGGCACCGCGCTGGCCCTCAACAACCAGATGGTCGCGACCAACTCGGTGCGCCCGATGCAGGAACCGTCTCCCAACGTAATGGATTTGCTTGACTCAGGAAAGATCCACTATGTGATTTCCACCTCGAAGGGCGGAGCGGATCCCAAGACCAACCAGTCGGTACGGCTGCGCCGCCGGGCGGTCGATCACTCGATTGTCTGCCTGACCGCCATCGACACCGCCAACGCGTTGGCCGACTGCCTGCTGTCCGGCAAGCGGATGGCTGATATCGACCTGGTCAGCATCACCGACCTGTAACCGCCGGTGAAAAAAGCCGAAGGAGCGATCCTTCGGCTTTTTGTTTTGGGGGAAGCAGCAGTTTCATCGCCGCAGCAGTGCGGGGTGGTAATCCGGCACCGCCTGACGCAGTGCCCGGCGAATCCGGGCGGGGGAGCCATCCCGAACAGCCTCTTCGAGCAACTGCAGTGCAGCGCCGGTCTGCTCAGGGGAAAGGCGAAGGGGCGGCTCGAGCAGTACGGCGGGGTCCGAGGTGGACAGCAGCCCGCCCGATCCCCCGTGGAGCTGTTCGCGCAGCTTTTCACCGGGGCGGACGCCGGTTTCGCGGATGGGGATTTCCCGGTAGGGCAACCGTCCGGCCAGCCGGATCAGCCGCTCGGCCAGCCGCAG
>CASEBP010000128.1 GCA_949285275.1 uncultured Oscillospiraceae bacterium
AGTCGGACGGCCTGATTGCCCATACCTATGCCAGGCGTTACCGGATGCTCCACGGCCTGTCTCGCGGTACTGGTACGCGAACCCGAATCCAGAAAAAAAGCGGACTGCCGTTTGTGATCCGGCGCTACCGCCGGCGCTGGGGGTTGGTATCAGGCGGCATCGGCGCGGTGCTGCTGCTGGTCTTTCTCTCCACCCGGATCTGGGTGGTCGAGGTGACGGGATGTGTGCAGATTCAGCCGCAGGAAATTATCGCCCAGCTCTCTGCGCTGGGGCTTCGGCCGGGTGTAGCAGCCAGTCAGGTGGACAGCCGTCTGCTGCAGCGTCAGATGATGCTGCTCGACGGCAGGCTTGCCTGGATCGCTGTCAATCTGGTCGGGAGCACGGCGCAGGTGGAAATCCGGGAACAGACTGCCGTTCCCAAGCAGCAGGATTTCGGCGACCGGGCTGCCAATGTCGTCGCGGCGTGCGACGGACAAATCCGCTATATGGAGGTCTATGAGGGGCAGCCGCTGGTTCAGGTCGGGGATACAGTGAGCCGGGGAGAGGTCATCATCAGCGGAATCATCGAGGATCAGTACGGAAATACGCGCACAGCCTATGCGCGTGCTCTTGTTATCGCCCAAGTCTGCGAGGAGAAGACGGTAGAGGTGCCGCTGACCCAGCTTCGCTGGACAAGGCAGGGCGATCCGGTGGAACGCCGCTATCTATCGGTCTTTGACCTGGAAATCCCCCTTTTTCTCCCCGGCCGGAACACCGCAGCGGCCTATTCGGTATCCCGCAGCCGGCAGACGCTGCTTGACCGGCCGGTGATCTCGCTGGTGCGGGAATCCCGTACGCCGGTGGCACTCGAGGCAGTTCATCTGACCGAGGATCAGGCGCGGGAGGCGGCGTTTTCACAGATGGAGCGGCTGCGCGAGGGGGTGGATATCCTCTCCATCCTGAGCCGGGAGGAATCCTTCACGCAACAGGAGGGAATCTGCCGTCTGACCGAACGGTGGATTGTCGAAAAAGACATCGCACAGGAAGCAGAAATCTTTTTAAATTGAGGGACAATTGGGACGGAATGTGCTATAATGAATCATCCGGGCAAATGTTTGATTCTGTCCGAAATGGGACGAGAAAGGCGATGAGGATGATCGAGCAATTGATCAATGTGGAGCGGATGGAACATACCCTCGCTCTGTTTGGAAGCTTTGATACCAACGTCAGGATGATCGAGGAGGCGTACGGCGTCAGCATCCTCCTGCGCGGCACCGATATCAAGGTGACCGGCGATCCGGAGAAGGTGGGACCGGCCGCCCGAGTGATCGAGACGCTTTTGGCCCTGCTCAACAGCGGTGAAGCGCTGACCGAGCAGAATATTCACTATGTCATGTCGCTGGTCGACGAAGGACAGGAAGACCGTGTGACCCAATTGGCGGACGATGTCATCTGCATCACCGCAAAAGGCCGCCCCCTCAAGTCCAAGACCCTCGGTCAGAAGAAGTATATCGAATCGATCCGGGAGAATACGATCACCTTCGGCGTCGGACCGGCCGGCACCGGAAAAACCTATCTGGCGGTTGCAATGGCGGTGCGCGCCTTCCGGGCCCATGATATCAACCGGATTATTCTGACCCGTCCCGCGGTGGAGGCAGGGGAAAAGCTGGGATTTTTGCCGGGAGATCTGCAGAACAAGGTCGATCCCTATCTGCGGCCGCTCTATGATGCGCTGTTTGACATGCTCGGGCCGGAGAATTACCAACGCTATCTTGAGCGCGGCAATATCGAGGTCGCACCGCTTGCCTATATGCGCGGGCGTACGCTGGACGACTCCTTCATCATCCTCGACGAGGCACAGAACACCACCCCCGAGCAGATGAAGATGCTGCTGACCCGTCTGGGACAGAATTCCAAAGCGGTCATTACCGGCGACATCACCCAGATCGATCTGCCGGACAAGCGGTCCGGCCTGATTGAGGCGACCCGGATCCTCAAGGGGATCGGAGGCATTGCGACAGTACAGCTCACCGACAAGGACGTAGTGCGCCACCGCCTGATTCAGGAGATCATCAAGGCCTACGAAAAATATTACGAGCATCCCGGTCATTCCCGCAGATCCTGAGACACTGCGGCGAATCCTGTATGGGGAAAATTAAAAAGAAATGGAGAGAAGCCCATTGGCACATGCAAAGGTTTATATTGCAAACCGGCAGAAAAAAACCAAAATCCCCACCGGGGCACGGTTGCTCATCAAACGATGCTGCAATGCGGTGCTGGCCTATGAAAAGGTGGAGCTTCCGCTGGAAATCAGCGTCAGCTTTACCGATGACGAGGGAATTCGGGAGCTTAACGCGACCTATCGCAACAAGGATGCGGCAACCGATGTGCTGTCCTTTCCGATGGGGGAGAACGGCGTCTATGATAAAAACGAGGAAACTGGAAACTATCTGCTGGGAGATATTGTCATCTCGATGGAGCGCGCGGTGGAACAGGCCCATCTCTATGGGCATTCCCTTGAACGGGAACTGGGATTTCTGACCGTCCATTCGATGTTCCATCTTCTCGGGTACGACCATGAGGCCGGCGGGCTGGCGGCACGGGTCATGCGTGAAAAGGAGGAGGCAGTTCTCGCGGAACTCGGCCTCTCGAGGGACAACACCTTTATTCAGCCGGAAGAGGAGCACTAAATGCCGAAGAATCTCTTTGTCACTATCGTGGGGAGGCCCAATGTGGGGAAATCCTCTCTGCTCAACCGGCTGCTCGGGGAAAAGATTGCCATCGTCTCGGACAAGCCGCAGACCACCCGCAACCGGATCACCGGTGTTCTGACCCAGGGGGAAACCCAGTATGTTTTGATCGATACGCCCGGACTGCACAAGCCGAAATCCAAGCTGGGAAAGTTTATGGTCAAACAGGCGGGAGATTCGGTGTCGGACGTCGATGTGGCGGTACTGGTGACCGAATGGGAAGGGCCGGTGACCAACGCGGAGAAAGAGCTGGTCGAGGGAATCCGGCGCTGCGGTGTTCCGGCCATCCTGGCCATCAACAAAATTGATCTGCTCGCCGATAAGACCGGCATGCTCGAAAAGATTGCCGCCTTTGCCGCCCTGCACGATTTTGAGGCAGTAGTACCGATTTCAGCGGTCAGCGGGGAAGGCATTGACACCTTGTTCTCGGAGCTGGACCGGTTCTGCAGCGAGGGAGAACACTTTTTTCCGGATGACACGCTGACCGACCAGCCAGAACGGGCGGTTGTCTCTGAGATCCTGCGGGAAAAGCTGCTGCGAAATCTGCGCGATGAGATCCCGCACGGAACCGCCGTACTGATCGAGCGGATGCGCGAGCGGGAGGATGGGGCAATGATGGATATCGACGCCACCATCGTCTGCGAACGGGAATCCCACAAGGGGATTATTATCGGACGTCAGGGTGCCATGCTCAAAAAGATCGCCACCGAAGCCCGCCAGGATATCGAGCGTTTTCTCGGCCTTCCCTGCAATCTGCAATGCTGGGTCAAGGTACGGGAGGGCTGGCGGGACAGCGATACCCAGCTGAAGAATTTTGGCTTCCGGGATGACGGTTGAGCACCCGTCTCCCCATTGTCCGATTCAACAGCCAAATAGGGGCATTCCAACAGCGAAGCGGGCGGCTGTGGCATCGGCCGCCCGTTGTATTTTTTCTGAATTTGGGGCAAAATAGGAAAAATCATGGAAACACCGTGAAAATTATGCTATAATTCCTTCTATCGTCGTTGCGGCATCATTTCCGCAGCGCAAGTTTTGGTACGGAGGTTTTGCAAAATGGTTGTCACCAAACAGACCGTAATCGGAGAGATTCTCGACGCTGCGCCGTCGACGGCGCCCTTTTTCACCCGGATTGGCATGCACTGTCTGGGATGTCCGCATTCCCGCGCCGAGACGATTGAAGAGGCCTGCGCCGTTCACGGAACCGATGCGGACGCGTTGGTTGCAGAGATAAACCGCAGCCTTTCGGAGCAGCGATGAGCAGAAGCGCCGTATCTTCGTTGGACGCGCGTCTGCGGACGATTGCGTCCTTTGTGCGGCAGGGTTCCCGCCTGGCTGACGTCGGATGCGACCACGGATATCTGATCTGTGCGTTGACCGCTGATGGGGTTATTTTGGGCGGCATCGCCTGTGACATCAACGAAAAGCCGCTGAACCAGGCTCGGCATGAAATCGAGCGCCTGCATCTTTCGGACAAAATCGCCTGCCGCCTCGGCGACGGGCTTTCGGTGGTGCAGGAAAACGAGGCGGACGACATTGTGATCGCCGGCATGGGCGGGGAAACCATCGCGGAAATCCTCTCCGAATGCCGCTGGAAGCAGCTGGATGAC
>CASEBP010000129.1 GCA_949285275.1 uncultured Oscillospiraceae bacterium
CCGGTCGGGCAGGGCGCGCCGTTTGATATGTTCTGCCATGATACAGGAGGTACAGATGAAACGAGTTACAGTAATCGGCGCGGGAAACGGCGGGATGACTGCCGCATACCATCTGTCCAAAAACGGGTACGCAGTCTGTCTGTATGATTCGCCCGAATTCGACGCCCAGATCCGGGCGGTGCAGCAGCGCGGCGGCATCGAGGCGGTAGCGGAGGCCCACGGGGATCCGATGATTCTCGCCGGGTTTGAGCCGGTCGCACGGGCGACCACCGACATCGCCGAGGCGGTTGCCTGGGCCGACTGGATGGTGATGGTTTGCCCGTCCTATGCCCAGGAGATCCTCTTTGCCCGGATGCTGCCCCATCTGCGCGACGGCCAGCTGCTGGTCACGATGCCGGGGAATTATGCATCGCTGGTCTTTTCCCGGATGGTAAAACAGTCTCCGCGGCGGGGACTGGAGCTGACCTTCGCCGACGCAATCAGTATTCCGTGGGGCACCCGTCTGGTCGGGCCGGCCCAGTTGGGCATCATGGGGATGAAGAAGTTTCTGCCGCTGAGCGTCTATCCCGCGGCCCGCTCCACGCCGGCGCTGCAGCGTCAGCTCGAAGAGCTGCTTCCGGTGCCGATCGAGCTGCTGCCAAGCCCCCTTGCCGCCGGACTGGAGAATATCAATTTTGGCGGCCACCCGCTGATGACCGCTGTCAACATCGGTCTGCTGGAGAATTTTAACGGGGCATTCAACTATTATGTCGACTGCTGTTCCCCCGCGACTGCCCGCGCTGCCGAGAAGATTGATGCGGAGCGGCTCGCGGTCGGCGAGGCGCTGGGCCTTTCGCTGCGGACCGAGCTGGAGGCGATGAACGCCCTGTATGGCGCCCACTGTGAAAGTGTCTACGAGTTTAACCGCTCCTCTGGCACCCATACCAAGATGAAGAGTGCCCCGAAGAGCCCCCGCGACCGCTACATCGCTGAGGATGTCCCGTATCTGTTTGTTCCCTGTGCCGCCCTTGGCCGGGCGGTGGGCCGCCCGGCGCTGCTGGTTGAAGCGGTGATCCGGCTGGCCGGCGCCTACAACGGCGAGGATTACTTCGCCACCGGGCGCACGCTGGAAAAGATGGGCCTTGCGGGCCTGTCCGCCGAGCAGCTCGGCCGGCGCGCCCGCGGTGAGCAGGACTGAACCGGAAGGGAGGAAACGCGATTGCGGCAGAACGAACCTCAACCGATCCCGGTCCTGACCCTGCCGGATGGCGGGAGAATGCCCCGGCTGGGCCAGGGAAGTTGGCACACCGCCGAGCGTCCTGCCCGCCGGGCAGGGGAGATTGCGGCGCTGCGCCGCGGCGTCGAGGCGGGAATGACGCTGATCGATTCGGCCGAGATGTACGCCGATACCCGCAGTGAGTCGCTGGTCGGGGAAGCGATCCGCGGCATCGAACGGGAACGGCTTTTTCTGGTTTCGAAGGTCTATCCCCACAATGCGGGGGCCGACCGAATCTTCTCCTGCTGTGCCGGCAGCATCGAGCGGATGGGGGCCGGCTATCTCGACCTCTATCTGCTGCACTGGCGGGGCAGCGTCCCGCTGTCCGAGACGGTCGATTGTATGGAGGAACTGGTCCGGCGCGGGATGATCCGGCGCTGGGGGGTGTCCAACTTTGACCTCGACGATATGCAGGAGCTGTGGCGGGTGCCGCACGGCGACCGCTGTGCGGTTAACCAGGTGCTCTACCATCTCGGCTCGCGGGGGGTGGAGTTCGATCTGCTTCCCTGGATGCGCCGGGAAGGGGTCGCGCTGATGGCTTACTGCCCGTTGGCGCAGGGGGGAAGGCTGCGAAGGGGACTGTTTGCCGATCCGGCTGTCCGACAGGTTGCGGCAGCGCATAACGCCACCCCCGCGCAGATCCTGTTGGCCTTTCTGCTGCATCAGCAGGGGGTGGCCGCGATCCCGCAGTCGGGCAGTGAGGCGCACGCTGTGGAGAATGCTGCGGCGGCCGCAATCCGGCTTAGCGGGGAGGAACTTGCGCTGCTCGACCGTGCCTTCCCTGCACCCACCCGAAAGGTTCCGCTCGATATCCAGTGATCTACCGCACGGGACGGCCTGCGCCGTCCCTGTTTTTTTGCGGGTTTCTTGACAATGCCTGAATCGGGTGTATACTGTATACAATACTGCAAAGGAGGGAGCAGTATGCCGCTCGAAGCGGTCGATCGGAAGGAACCCCTTTCCGAGCGCGCCTATCAGATCCTGAAAAATGCGATCCTGGCCGGCGATCTGCCGCCGGGGGAGCCGCTGGCCGAGGAGGGACTCGCCGGCAGGCTCAAGATCAGCCGCACCCCAATCCGCACTGCGCTGCACCGCCTGGTTGCCGAGGGGCTGGCCGAGGCCGGCTGCGGCAAGGGAATCGCTGTGCGGGCGGTTGGAGGCCAGGACGTGCTGCAGGTCGACGAGGTCCGCTCGGTGCTTGAGCCGCTTTCGGCCTTCCTGTGCGCCACCAAAGGGCTGGATGGTGAGCAGCTCAAGGAGATGCGGGGCTACTGTGATGCCCAGCACCATGCGGCGGCAGAGGGAAATGTGCGGGATTACTTTCATTACGGCGACTGTTTTCACATCCGGATGGCTGAATGCTCCGGAAATGACTTTCTCGCTGCGATGATCTCCCGCGCTGCGCTGACGGCGACCCGCTATCTGTTGTGCAGCCCTCATCCCGAACGGCAGCTTGCACGGTTTTCCGATGAGCACCGGGAGGTGCTGGCGGCGGTGGAGCAACAGGATCCCGCTGCGGCCCGGGAGGCGATGCGCCGCCATATTGAGCGGTCGCTGACCCAGCTGTCCGGCTGACCCGAACGGATGGTGTTTATTCCTGCAGGGCGGGACGGTCAGGCCGTCCGGCCGATTTTGATAACAAAAGGAGAAACAACGATGGATCATGTCAAACTGATTTCCCGCGAAGAGATACAGGCCGTCCTGACGATGGAGCAGGCGATCGAGATGGTTGAGAAGGTCTATGAGGCGCATGGCCACAACCAGGTGCTGATGCCCGCCAAGATTACCCTCGACACCGGCGAGAGCAACGATTGGCCGCCCTACGGCGGTTCCTACAATGCGATGCCGGCTTACATCGGCGGCTCGCTCGATATCTCCGGCATCAAGTGGGTCTGGGGCTTCAGCGGCAACCGCCAGAAGGGGATCCCCTATATCGGCGGGATGATTATCCTCAACGAATCCCACACCGGCGAGGTGCTCGCTGTGATGGATGGCAGCTTTATCACCGACATCCGAACCGGTGCTTCGGGTGGGGTGGCCGCCCGCCGGCTCGCCCGCCCCGATTCCAAAACGCTCGCGATTATCGGCGCTGGGGTGCAGGGGCGGATGAACGCCCGCGCCATCTGCAAGGTGCTGCCGATCGAGGAGCTGCGGGTTGCGGATCTCTATCCTCAGGCGGCAAAGGCCTATGCCGAGGAGATGTCGGCCGAGCTGGGTATCCGGGTGATCCCCTGCGAGAGCAATGAGCAGGCCTGCCGCGGCGCCGATGTCATCGTGACGGTGACCATTGCCGATGAGCCGCTGGTTCGGAAGGAATGGCTCAAACCCGGCTCTACCGTGCTGTCGCTCGGCTCCTTCCAGGAACTGGACGAGCAGATTCCGCTGACCTGCGACAAGCTGGTTGTCGACAGCTGGGCACAGAACTCCCACCGTGGTGAGCTGCTCAAGCTGGTAAAGTCCGGCAGGATCACCCGCGAGCGGGTGCATGCCGAAATGCCTGACATCGTTGTCGGACGCGCGAGTGGGCGGGAACGGGAGGACGAGATCATCTGTGGCTGCATTATCGGCATGGGTTCGACCGACATTGGAACGGCCGGTGCAGTCTACCGGAAATATTTCGAGAAGGACGAGAGCCTTTCGACCTTTGCGTTCCGCACCTACCACAAGTAACCAACCTACGACAGAAAGGATCTGATTACGATGCCCACCCTCAGCGACCGCGTCCAAACCTTTACCGATTCGGTCATCCGGCGGATGACCCGAATTTCGGATGAATATGGCGCCATCAACCTTTCGCAGGGGTTTCCCGACTTTCCGCCGCCCCGTGAGATTACCGACCGGCTCAAAGAGGTCGCCGATGAGGGGCCGCATCAGTATTCGGTGACCTTCGGCGCTGAGAATTTCCGGCAGGCCCTGGCCGACAAGGCGGGACCCCGGCTTGGCCACACCGTTAATCCCGATACCGAGGTACTGGTTACCTGCGGCGGGACCGAGGCGATGATGAGCGCAATGATGACCATCTGCAATCCCGGCGATCGGGTCATCGTCTTTTCGCCGTTTTATGAGAACTATGGCGCCGACGCGATCCTGTCGGGCGCCGAGCCGATCTTTGTTCCGCTGGTGCCGCCGGATTATCACTTTGATCCGGCGCAGATCGAGGCGGGCTTCCAGCAGGGGGCCAAGGCGATTATCGTCTGCAATCCCTCCAATCCCTGCGGCAAGGTCTTCACCCGCGACGAGCTGATGACCATCGGGCAGCTGGCCCTTCGCTACGACGCCTTTGTCGTCACTGACGAGGTCTATGAGCATATGGTCTATCCGCCCAATGTCCATACCTGTATGGCTTCGCTGCCGGGAATGTGGGATCACACCATCACTTGCAATTCGCTGTCCAAGACCTATTCCATCACCGGATGGCGGCTGGGCTGGCTGATCGGTCCGGCTGAGGTGGTTGAGTGCGCCAAGAAGGTTCACGACTTCCTCACCGTCGGCGCGCCCGCCCCGCTGCAGGAGGCGGCGGTCGTGGGGCTGCGGTTCGGCCAGGAGTACTACGATGAGCTGCTGCGTACCTATACCGAAAAGCGTGATTATTTCTGTGACGGCCTGACCCGCATCGGGGTGGAACATAACCTCCCGCAGGGCTCTTACTTTGTGCTGGTGGATATCAGCCGCTATCTGGCGCTCGACCGTTTTTCCGGCTGGACCGACCTGCAGTTCTGCGAATGGATGATCCGGGAACTGGGGGTTGCGGCGGTACCGGGGTCGAGCTTCTTCCGGGAGCCGGTCAACCATCTGATCCGGCTTCACTTTGCCCGGGAGAAGGCGACGCTCGATGAGGCGCTTCGCCGGCTGAGCCGGCTGTCCGAATTGCTTGGATGACCTATCTGCAGCGACAAAGGAGATGAAGGCGTGCAACTGGTCAATGTCAGGCGGACGCTGAGGGGCAGCGAGCCGCTCGGGGAAATCCCGCCGCAGAAGGAACTGATTCGCAATGCTGTATCGATGGCCTGGCCATCGATTGTTGAATCCTTCCTGATCGCATTTGTCGGTATGGTTGATACGATGATGGTGGGCAGCCTGGGATCCCACGCCATCACGGCGGTCGGGCTTTGTACTCAGCCGAAGTTCATCATGTACGCCTTCTTTATGGCGCTGGGGGTGGCAGTATCCGCCACCGTTGCCCGCAGACGCGGCGAACGCGATCGGGAGGGTGCCAATCGGGTGCTTGTTCAGGCGCTGCTGATTTCGATTGGGGTCACCATCCTGATCAGTATCACCGCCTTCAAATTTGCCGACCCGATTCTGCGGTTTGCCGGTTCGGCTCCGGATACCCACGCTGAGTCGGTCGCCTATTTCCAGGTGTTGTCGATCGGGCTGTGCTTTACATCGACCACCCTCATCATCAATGCCGCTCAGCGCGGCGCCGGCAACACCCGGCTGGCGATGCAGACCAACATGGTGTCCAACCTGGTCAACGTCTTCTTTAACTACCTGTTGATCGGTGGAAATTTTGGTTTCCCGCGGCTGGAGGTCAAGGGCGCCGCAATCGCGACGGTCATTGGCACCGCTTGTGGCTTTTTAATGAGTCTGCGGTCGGTTTCCGGTTCCCACGGCTTTCTGTTCCTCTTTGACCTGCACAACCTCGGGTTCGACAAAAAGACGCTGCGGGGTCTCGCGTCGGTCGGTTCAAGTACGCTGGCGGAGCAGATCTTCATGCGGATTGGTTTTCTGACCTATGCGAAGATCGTCGCAGGGCTGGGGACGACCGCCTTTGCCGCGCACCAGATCGGCCTGAACCTGCTGACCCTTTCCTTCTCACTGGGGGACGGCCTGTCCACTGCTTCTATCGCGCTGGTTGGCCGCAGTCTGGGCTCCGGGCGTCCCGATATGGCGAAGATCTATGGCAGTGTGTGCCAGCGGATGGGCTTTTTCTTCTCGGTGATGGTCTCCATCTTCTTCCTCTCGGGCAATGAGCGGATCTTCCGCCTCTTCAATGACGAACCGGAGGTGCTTCAGTACAGCTGGATCATCATTGTTACCCTGTGTATCACCGTCTTTGCCCAGATCTCCAACGTCATCTTCACCGGCTGCCTGCGCGCCGGCGGAGATACCTTGTATACCGCCGTTGTGGCGCTGATCTCGATCACCATTGTTCGCCCGCTGGCCGGCTGGGTTTTCTGCTATCCGGTTGGCTGGGGACTGGCGGGCGCATGGGTCGGCCTGTTGGTCGATCAGGCCTCCCGCATCGCAATGACCTATCCACGCTTTTGCAGCGGACGCTGGACCAAGATCTCTCTGTGATGCACTGCCGGGGTCCGCGGCTGGCTTTTGCCGCCGCGGGCCCTCCCGGGGGCTTGACGCGGACGCTGCTCTGTGCTATAATACAAAACACGGTTTATGGAGAGGTGTCCGAGTGGTTTAAGGAGCCGGTCTTGAAAACCGGTGACTCGCGAGAGCCGTGGGTTCGAATCCCACCCTCTCCGCCACCTTTTTTCACAATTTCACAGCATCATGACTGCTTACCAATCTGGAGATGTACTCAAGTTGGTGACGAGGCGCCCCTGCTAAGGGCGTAGGTCGGGAAACCGGCGCGAGAGTTCGAGTCTCTCCATCTCC
>CASEBP010000130.1 GCA_949285275.1 uncultured Oscillospiraceae bacterium
AGACATGAGCTTTGTCAGATACGAGCAGAAAGAACAGTATGCCATCGCCACCATCGACCGGGAGAAGGCGCTCAACGCCCTCAACTCCCAGGTGCTCGAGGATCTCGATGCGATGCTCGACCAGATCGATTTCGAGCAGGTGCGGGCGCTGATTATCACCGGCGCAGGGGCCAAGAGCTTTGTTGCCGGTGCGGATATCGGCGAGATGAGCAGCCTGTCCAAAGAACAGGGTGAGGCATTCGGCAAGCGGGGCAACCAGGTGTTCCGCCGGATTGAAACCCTTCCGATCCCGGTGATCGCCGCGGTCAATGGGTTTGCACTCGGCGGCGGGTGTGAGCTGTCGATGTGCTGTGATATCCGCCTCGCTGCGGAGAACGCGAAGTTCGCACAGCCCGAGGTTGGGCTGGGCATCACCCCGGGTTTTGGCGGCACCCAGCGGTTGGTCCGGCTGATCGGGGTCGGCAAGGCCAAGGAGATGCTCTATACCTGCGCGCAGATCGACGCACAGGAGGCTTATCGCATTGGACTGGTCAATGCCGTCTATCCGCAGGAGGAACTGATGGAGGCGGCGGAAAAACTGGCCCGCCGAATTGCCCGCAATGCGCCGATCGCAGTGCGTGCGACCAAGAAAGCTGCCAACGACGGCCTGCAGACCGATATGGATTCGGCCGTCGCAATCGAGTCGGCGCTGTTCGGTTCCTGCTTTGAGACCGAAGACCAGAAAAACGCGAGGAGCGCCTTTTTGGAGAAACGCCGCCCTGATCCCTTCGTCAACCGCTGAAGGATCGTGCGGCCGGAATAAAAAAACGGAGGTATGTGACTATGAAAATTGGTGTACTTGGCGCCGGTACGATGGGTTCCGGTATCGCCTATGCGTTTGCCCAGGCCGGTTATGATGTCGTCCTGCGGACCCGCAAGCAGACCACCCTTGATAAGGCGATGGCGTACATGAAGAAGACCCTCGACAAGCAGGTCGCAAAGGGAAAGATGGAGCAGGCCAAGGCCGATGAGATCTACGCCCGTGTGACCCCTTCCACCGAGATTGAGGCTGTCGCGGACGCCGATTTCATCCTTGAGACCATCGCTGAGGATCTCAAGGTCAAGGAAGAGATCTTTGCGGAGCTTGACAAGATCTGCAAGCCCGGTATCATCTTCGGCACCAACACCTCTTCCCTGTCGATCACGGAGATTGCCAATGGAGTGGAGCATCCGGTCGTCGGCATGCACTTCTTCAATCCGCCCCCCGTCATGAAGCTCATCGAGGTCATCGCCGGCGAGAATACCCCCGCTGAGGCGGTTGAAGAGGTCATCAAGATCTCGGAGCAGATGGGGAAGGTTCCGGTTCAGGTCAACGAGGCTGCCGGCTTTGTTGTCAACCGTATCCTGATCCCGATGATCAACGAGGCGATCGGCATCTATGCCGAGGGCGTCGCGTCGGTTGAGGGTATCGATACTGCCATGAAGCTCGGTGCCAACCATCCGATGGGCCCGCTGGCTCTCGGCGACCTGGTCGGCCTGGACGTCTGCCTGGCTATCATGGAAGTCCTCGAGAGCGAGACGGGCGATCCCAAGTACCGCCCGCATCCGCTGCTCCGGAAGATGGTCCGTGCCGGCAAGCTCGGCATGAAGTCCGGCGTGGGCTTCTACAACTACAACAAGTAACCGGGGATCCGGTAAACAAAAGGGAGCGGAACGCCAACGCGTTCCGCTCCCTTTCTGTTGTATCCGTTTGGTTTTTGACGGGATTTTGTTTACAGGATCTGCGAGCCGCTCAGCCACAGCGCGGCGGTATCCGGGTCGAAGAGCTCCTCAGGGGCGGTCAGGAAGATATTGGCGAAGGAACCTTCTCCCTGCAGCAGCACAAGGTAGCAGGGTTGTCCGTCCTCCTGGATGAACTGGGTGGCGTAGTTGCCGAAGCTGTCATAGGCGAACTGCGTGCCCTCCGGCACCGCGTCCTGCACGCCCTTGCGGGTGGAATACTCCTCCACGTCGGCGGGAAGAGCGGCCTCGGAAATTTCATAGGCGTCCGGCCCCGCCCGGTTGACCTGGATATAGTACCCGTCCTTTTCGAAGGTGGCATACTGTATCGGCAGGGGCTCGGTGTATGCTCCCGACTCGACGGTAAAGCCCTCGGGCAGCAGGAAGGTGCCTATTCCCTCCACGGGATATTCCACCAGTGCTTCCTCCGAGGGCTGCTCGACGGGGGCCGCGCTGGACGACGATTCCGCGGGGGCCGCGCTGGACGGCTCCGCAGGGGCCGCGCTGGACGACGAGGTCTGTCCGCCGCAGGCGCTGAGCATCAGCAGCATACACAGGGCCAATGCCCAGATCCGATATTTTTTCCTCATGGGATCCTCTCCTTTTCCGGTCAAAGCCGGCTTTTTTCCCAGTATAGCATATGGAGAGAAAAAATGGTGTGCAGGCAGCGCACACGTTCTCTCAGAAATAGTCGATTACGAAACTGGCCTGCGAGAGCTGTTGTTGGGCCAGCGGCTGATGGCGCGGGCTCAGGATGAGCCGGTTCAGCCAGGGGCAGTCGAGCAGGGGCGTCAGGTCTGAGAGGGGATTTTCCCGCAGATCCAGCTCCTGCAGCACGGGCATTGCAGGGAGAAAGGACAGGTCCTGCAGCCCGGTTTCGCCCAGGTTGAGATAGCGCAGATTCTTCAGGCCGGTCAGAATCTCGGGATGGGAAATGCTGCTGCCGTAGAGATCCAGCTCCTGCAGGTGATCCCAGCCCGACAGGAAGGTCAGATCCACCCCGGGGGAGGAGTAGAGGCGCAGCTCCTCCAGACCGCGCAGTTCTGACAGCGTTTCCGCTGCACCCTCCGGCAGCTCGCCGAGCACCAGACGGGTGAGGCTGGTGCAGGATTCAAGCGGGGTGTAATCGGTTACCCAGGCGGTGCGGAGGTTGAGAGACTGCAGCCCGCATGAGGCAAATGCTTCGGCTGACAGGATGCCGGTGGCTTCAAAGGTCGCCTCCCGCAGGTTGGAAAGCTGTGCTGCTACGGCGGCGGAACGGACGGGATTTTCGCCCAGGTCGAGTACCCGCAGCTCGGGACAATGTTCCAGGGGAGAGGGATCCAGAATTTCGTTGCCGGTGAGGCTGAGGTATTCCAGCGGCAGACCGGCCAGCGGAGACAGATCGGTGATCTGCTGATAGTCGAGAATCAGAACCCGCAGGTTGGTGCAGGCGGACAGCAGCGCAAGGTCCTGGTCATCGATGTCCCCATGAGGGGTCTGCACGGCGTAGCGGTCATGGGCGGTGTTGAGCATCTGCTGGTGCTCCTGTATCGAGCGGACCACGGTTTCGCCACAGACTGTCAGCTGTTCGATCTCCTTCAGGCGCTCCCGGGGGATGGGGGAGTCGCTGGAGAGGCCGAGTTCCTGCCGCAGGGCGGATTGCAG
>CASEBP010000131.1 GCA_949285275.1 uncultured Oscillospiraceae bacterium
CCCGCCGGTTTTCACTTTTTTCAGGGCGCTGTCCCGCCCGAAGGGCGGCCGCCAGGATCCAGAATCCGATCTGAAGCCCGGCAATCAGCACAGCAAATGGGAAGATCCGCGCCTCAGCGCAAACGGCATACTGTTCCTTTGGCGCAGTAAATCCGGGAAGGATCTCAATCCGGTCAACCCGAAGCGAAACAATCCGGTCCAAAACCGCGACAGCGAAATATACCGCCGCATTGACCTGCCCAAATCGAATGGCGGTCTGCGCTGCATCTTCCCCTGTCACGACGAACCGAAGCGATACGCGGGCCACGCCGGTGCGGCGCAGCAGCCGCTGTACCGGAGCGCACAGGTGGGACAAATAGGGAAGCAGGCCGGCAGCAAACCGTTTGAGATCGTGGATCTGCTTTTTCGACTTACCGGATTCTCCAGAGGAAGGATGCTTTTTCCGGCGCCGCTTGTCCGAGCTATCGCGTCCCGGAACCAGACGGACGGGAAACATCAGAACCCACATTACAACTTCCGGAGGCTCCTCTGTCGCCGCGTGAGCCTTAATCCGCACCGGAATCAGCAAAAGAAGCAGGATCAAAAGAAGGATGCCCCAAAGGACCGGCATCAAATCACCTCTTCCCCCACCGGGTCATCAAACCCGATCTGGCCTTCCAGCAGATCCTCCGGGAGGTCTTCCCGGGGAGGAACCGGCTCGGTCAACGGAAGCTCATCGAGGGAGGACAGACCGAAGGTCCGCAAAAAATTGGCTGTTGTCTGGTAGCAGATCGGCCGTCCCGGCAATTCCAGCCTTCCCGCCTCCTCCAACAGTCCCTTTTCGACCAGCGAGGCGATGATTCCGCTGGAATCCACCCCTCGAACCTGCTCGATATAGGCGCGGGTGACCGGCTGATTATAGGCGACCGCTGCAAGCACCTCGAGTGCCGCCTGGGACAGCGGGAAATTGCGCCGCTGGTTCATCACCCGGCGGATCAGTTCGGTGTGCTGTTCCCGGGTGGCCAGCTGATACTGACCGTTGAGGTTCAAAATCTGAAAGGCGCCCTCCTGCTCCTCCAGCGCATCCCGCAGATGTTCGAGCAGACCGCGCACCGTTTCCTCCTTCAGCTCCATCGCTTCCGCGAGGCGGGCGGGAGAAAGCGGTTCCCCAACGGCAAAAAGCACGGCGAGAACCGCCGATTCAAGTTGTTTGCTCATACTGACGTTACCTCATTCGAATGGGACTGGCGCGATTTGTGGAATACCACCGTTTCCCCGTCCTCCGAGACGGTGATCCGTCCGCCCTTGATCAGTTCCAGCAGGGCAAGAAAGGTTGCAACCAGTTCGCTGCGGTCCCGCTGATCGGTGAAAAGCTCGCCAAATCCCAGCGTCGGGTGGGCATAGAAGCGGCGCATCAGGTGGATGATCCGTGATCCGACCGAGACAACCCGCCGGCGAACAATCCCCGAAAAGGCTGCCTGCGGCACCGGCCGCCGGCGAACGGCCCTTCCGCTGGCGCCGGATGCTGCCTCCAGCAGCACCGACGCGGGATGGGTGAGCCGGTAGGTCATGTCCACCGGAAGATCGGCCGGCTCCCGGACAAAGACCTGGTGCTCCTGTGCCAGTGTCAGCAGTTCGCTGGCAGCCAGTTTGCACAGCCGGTATTCCATCAGTTCTCCGGTCAGCTTGGCCTTGAGATCCTCTGCCTCCTCCTCGTGGCGGGGCAGCAGCATCACCGTTTTGATATGAACCAGGCGGGCGGCCATCTCGAGAAATTCGCTGGCCACCTCAAGGTCCTGATCCTCCCGGTTTTCAATGAAGGCAAGATACTGCCGCAGCAGTTCAAAGATTTCGATATCCAGAATATTGAGCTTGTGCCGGGCAATCAGATGGAGCAGCAGATCGAGCGGCCCTTCAAACTCCGATAGCCGGAAAGCCGGTTGTACCATATGGACGTCCTCCTCCTTGCTCAGCCGAGGAAGAAGGTCGCCGCGTTCAGTACCCGGTAGAGCAGCATCACAAAGAAGCTGATGATGCCATCAAAGGCGCCCAGACCGATCAGGATAATGATCAGCCAGAGCATCTGCTGTTCATAGGGCTGTATCTTCCAGTACAGTTCCCGGGGAAGCAGCGGGCAGATAGCATGATACCCATCGAGGGGCGGAAGCGGAATGAGGTTGAAAACCGCCAGCGAAAGGTTGACGCTGACCATATAGGAAAAGACCGACAATACCCCGGCCAGCGCCTCAATCCGAACGGCAAAATAGGCGATCATCAGCAGCTTGGTCACAACCAGGCAAAGCAGCGCCATCAGAATATTGGAGATCGGACCGGCCAGGCTGGTGACGATAATCCCCTTGTCGCGGTCGCGGAAATGCATCGAATTGATCGGAACCGGGCGGGCAAAACCGAATCCAAACAGCAGAATCATCACCGCACCGATCGGATCGATGTGATCCAGCGGATTGAGGCTGATCCGTTTGTAGTAGCGGGCAGTCGGATCGCCCATCTTGTCAGCGGCCCAGGCGTGCGCCGCCTCATGGACCGGAATCGCCGTCATCAGAACGATAATGCGGGCGAGCAGTCGCTGCAGGGTTAATCCCGCAAAAAGGCTGGTAAACATGGCATTTCTCCTCTCTTTATCTTATCTATTATACCGGGGAAAATACCAAAAAGCAACCAATGGGGGGCCGGAATTGATAAACAGTTTGTAACGTTTCCGGAAAGCTTCCGCCAAAAAACGGGGCCGATTCCTTCAGCCCCGTTTCGTGTTAGATGGAAGCGGCGCGTTCGGCCGCCTGAACTACATGCAGTGCCAGAACCGAGGTCGTCACCGCGCCGACACCGCCCGGTACCGGCGTGATAGCGCTGACCTCCGGCTCGACCTCCTCAAACCGCACGTCCCCTGTCATGGCGCCGTCCGCCCCGACGTGGATTCCGACGTCCAGCACCACCTGCCCCGGGGCGACCGACTCCCGTCCGATTATCCCCGCCTTTCCGGCCGCCACCACCAGAATATCCGCTTCCCGACAGGCGGCAGACAGATCCGCCGTCCGGGTGTGGCAGATGGTTACCGTTGCCTGTCCGGCCAGCAGCAGCATCGCCGCCGGTTTTCCGATGACCAGGCTACGTCCCACAACGGTCACCCGCTTTCCCGCCGGGTCGATTCCGCTGCCGCGCAGCAGCTCCACACACGCCTGCGCCGTACAGGGCGCAAATCCTGCCCCTGCACCGGAGTAAAGCGCACTCATCGATCCGGGAGTGATTCCGTCGACGTCCTTTTCGGGCAGCAGCCGGGCGCAAACCCGCGCATCATCGAGATGCTTCGGCAGCGGCCGGAAGAGCAGACAGCCGTGAATCTGCGG
>CASEBP010000132.1 GCA_949285275.1 uncultured Oscillospiraceae bacterium
CAAGCAGACGGCGGGGGAAATCCACAGGAATCAACAGGTGCGGTGCAGCAGAGCGCCAGCCGCAGCAAAAACCAGGAAGGCGCCAAGGTTGACCATCACAACGCTCGCGCCGGCTGGCAGCGAATAGAAATAGGACAGAACCAGTCCCGCGGCAAAGCAGCAGACCGACACCGCTGCAGCGCAGAGCACCACCCCGCAGAAGCTGCGGCAAACCCGCATCGCGGTCAGCGCCGGAAAGATGATGAGGCTGGAAATCAGCAGTGCCCCCATCATCCGCATGCCGACCACCACCGTAACAGCGGTCAGCAGCGCAAGCAAGGTGTTGTAGAATCCGACCCGCACGCCGGTGGCCCGGCCGAAGGCCTCGTCAAACGTCACCGCAAAGATTCGGTGATAGCATAACAGATAGAGCAACAGCACCACTCCTGAGAGGAGCAGCGAAGCGACGACATCCAGCTGGCTCATCGCCAGGACGCTGCCGAACAGATAGCCGTTGACGTCAGCATTCATTCCCGAGGAGAGAGAGGTCACAATCAGCCCAATCGCCAGCGCCGACGAAGAAATCAGCGCAATAGCGGCATCGCCATTGATCGAGCTGGAGGCGCTGATCCGCAGCAGCAAAAAAGCCGCCAGTGCAACGACCGGGATTGCGACTGCGAGCGGTGCAGTGCCCATCACCAGCCCAACCGCTACCGCCCCGAATCCGACATGGGACAGCCCGTCCCCGATCATCGAGTAGCGCTTGAGCACCAGACTGACCCCAAGCAGCGCCAGGCAGAGGGCGGACAGGGTCCCACAGAGCAGCGCCCGCTGCATAAAGCCGTAGGACAGCATCTCACCGATCGCCTGAATCATCTGCTTTTCCCTCCTCCAAACGGCGCAGTGCGTCGCTCTTCAAATAGTCTCCAATTTCGCCAAAGAAGGCCCGGTGAGTAGCCATCTGCAGCACCTTTTTGGCACGGCGCACCGCCGCCAGGTCGTGGGAAACCATCAGGACGGTCACCCCGTGGCTGCGGTTGAGATGCTCAATCAGGTCATAAAGCTCAGCCGACGCACCGGGATCAAGGGCGGCAGCCGGCTCATCAAGCAGCAACAGCCGGTCGGCGGCGCAAAGTGCGCGGGCCAGCAGCACCCGCTGCCGCTGTCCACCCGACAGCGCCCGAAAGGAGCGGTGTTTGAGATCCTGGGCGCCGATCCGGCGCAGCATCTCCTCGGCGCGCCCCTTCTGAGAGGCAGTATAGTATGGCAGCCATCCCCCTGAGCCGACGCATCCGGAGAGTACAACCTCCCAGACCGACGCGGGAAAGTCCCGCTGCACAGGGGTCTGTTGGGGCAGGTAGCCGATCTCCCGGGGGGTGACCCCGTGGTAGAGGATCTCCCCCGACCAGGGCCGCGCCAGGCCGAGCAGCCCCTTGATAAGGGTGCTCTTGCCCGATCCGTTGGGACCGACGATGCAGAGGTAGTCCCCCTCCTCCACCGCAAAGGAGAGGTCCTCCACCGCGATCTGGCTGCCGTATTTCATCGTCAGGCCGCGGCATTCGATCATTGGCATCAGCAGAGTCCCTCCCGCAGATGTTCGACATTTTGCTGCATCAGGGACAGATAAGTCTCCCCCGCCTCCCGCTCCTCTTTGGAAAGATTGTGACAGGAGTGCAGCAGCAGCAGCGATGCGCCGGTCTCCTGGGCGATCGAACGGGCGACTTTCGGCTCGGTCAGCTCCTCATAGTAGATCACCGGAAGCTGATCCTGCCGGATCCGTTCGACCAGCGCAGCGACCGCTTTGGCGGACGGCTCAGTCTCCTCCGAGCAGGAGTCGTAGGCCGAAAAGGCGGTCAATCCGTACTCCTCGGTCAGGTAGTGAAAGGCGAACCGTCCGCCGAAGGCCAGTTCCCGGCGCTGGGCCTGGGCGACCATCTCGCGCAGCTGTTCATCGAGCGCCGAGAGGGCATCAAGGTACTCCTCCTCATTGGCACGGTAGACGGTCTCCCCCTCCGGATCGGCCTCACAGAGGGCATCCGCTACTCCGCGGACCATCTCCATCGCGTTGATCGGGCTGGTCCAGATATGTGGATCGATGGCATGGCCATGATCATGTCCATCCTCTCCCCCATCGAGCAGCTCGATCCCTTCCGAGAGGTCGACCACCCGCACCGTATCGGGGAGAACCCCATCGGTAAGGCTGGCGACCCACGGCTCCATCGCATCGCCGGTATAGAACAACAGATCGCTCTCGGTCAAACGGGCGAGGTCGGCGGGGGTCGGCTCAAAGGAGTGGCTTTCCACCCCCGGTGGGAGCAGCAGGGTTACTTCGGCCCGATCCCCCGCGACGGCACGGGCAAAGTCATACTGCGGGAAGAGGGTGGCACAGATGGTCAGCCGCTCCTCCTGCCGGGCCGTATCCTGAGTCGGCGCGGCGGCGCAGCCCGCCATCAGCAGCAGAGCGGCGCACAGGGCGAAAATCTGTTTCATTGTGGTTTCTCCTTTTGCTGTTGCAGACAGCGGTCACATAGTCCGTACAGGACAATCTTGGCGGGGTCGATGACAAACCGGTGCTCCTGCTGCAGATGGGCAGCCATCCCGTCAAGGTAGGCGCATTCCAGGTGGAGCAGTGCCCCGCACCGCGAACATTTCAAATGATAGTGGGCGTGACATTCCCCACTCTGGTACTGGTAGCAGGCGCTCTCTCCCTCTCCAAGCAGGAACTTTCTCACCACACCCTGTTCGACCAGCCGGTCGAGACAGCGGTAGACGGTAGTGCGTCCCACCGGGTTTCCCTCCGCGGCGAGGGAACGGGCGATCTCGTCGGCGGTCAGATGGCGGTCCCCCGCCCGCTGCAGCAGCGACAGCACCAGTGCGCGCTGTTTTGTTCGATATCCCTCTGACATCCGTGCCGCCTCCTTTTCTCAGGTAGCAATATGAATCTGGGATTCGGTTTCATATTATAGCGCGCCATTCTCCCGCTGTCAAGGCCCACCGGCATCGCTGCAACAAAGCGCCGCCGTGAAGGAAAATTCCCTTCACGGCGGCGCAATATCCGGGCAATTACCCGGCCATCAGGCTCATGGGATCGATATAGCTGCCGTCTCTGCGGCACTCGAGATGCAGGTGGGAGGGCATCAGGCTCTCGGCCGGCAGATATCCCACCGCACCGATCACCTGGCCAAGGGCGACCTCATCCCCCTGCGCGACCTGCGGCTCCTTCGACAGGCCGCAGTAGATGGTCACCGTACCGTCCGCATGGGTGATCTCGACAACGTATCCCCAGAGCGGGTCGGAGCGGACCTGGCTGACG
>CASEBP010000133.1 GCA_949285275.1 uncultured Oscillospiraceae bacterium
CTCTCTGGCGTCCTGCTTAAAACGGGATAATCAGGAATTGTCCCTATTATACCCAAAATCGGACGATTCTTCAAGCCCCTGCGGCTGCACCGGAATCTGGATTTCGGTGCGGTACTCCCCGATCCGATCGGTGTCGTGGGCATCGATGTGGTAGAGCTCAACCGGCTCCCCGGCCGGTTCAAGCCCCCGCTCCCGACCGGCCCTGAGCAGCGCGGCACAGTGGCTTGGAAAGGCGGCGTAGTCCCCTGCGTAGACCACACTGAGATACTGCCCGGCCGGCAGCAGCACCGGGCAGTCCCGCAGCACCTCCCCCAGGAAGAAGACGGCGGAATATCGGGTCAGGTCTCCCCGGCCGAAGCCCTCGGGATCGAGCCGCGCCCCCATACAGAGGCTTCCCAACCCGCGAAGCAGATCAGCGTGACGCTGCTCGAGCTTCTTCAGCGCGTAATCGATCTCAAGGGAAGGAATCCGGTCCTGCGCCAACAGCAAACCCCGCCGCGCCGGCAGCGTCAGCAGCCGTACCGCACCGACCTCCAGCGCCTGTGCCGCGATCAGACGGTTTCTCCGGGCCTTTACCTCATCCCGAACCCGGCGAAGCTGTGCCTGCTTTCTGCGGATCACCGCCTCCTGCTCGTCGAGCAGTGCCAGCGTCGTCTCACAGCACCGGTCGGCGGCGTACTGCCGGATCCGTTCAATCGCAATACCCAACTCCCGCAGCGTCCGGATGACGCTGATGTTGCAGATCTCGCTGATTCCATATCGCCGGTAGCGGTTATCCTCCCGCGCGGGGTGCAGCAATCCCTGCTCCTCGTAGTAGCGCAGCGTGTCGGGATTGACGCCGTAGAGCCGCGCCACCTCGGTAATCCGGTAGGACGGTTTCATCGCTCTCTCCTCCTTTTTCTTGACACTCGTATTATACGAAGGTTTATACTGCTTGGCAAGAGGCAATGCACCTATCACCCAAAGGAGGTTTTACCCTTGTCCAGCTCCCAGAGGTTTGTCCGGTTTGTTGTCCCGTCGGTGCTGTCGATGTGGATTTTCTCGCTCTATACAATGGTCGATGGTTTTTTTGTTTCCCGCGGGGTTGGGGAACACGCGCTGGCTGCCGTCAACCTGTCGATGCCGTTTGTCAGCTTTCTCTTTTCGGTGGGGTTGGTCTTCGCCGTCGGAGCATCGACAGTCATCTCGATTGCCCTCGGCCAAAAAAACGAGCGGCTTGCCAACAACTGCTTCAACCAAAACCTTGTGGTCGTTGCCTGTCTGTGCGCCGGCATCAGTGTGCTGACCCTGCTGAATCTCGACAGCATCGCCCGGTTTCTCGGCGCGACCGAGCTCACCCACGGCTATGTCCGGCAGTACCTTGGCGCACTGGCCCCCTTTCTGCCCTTCTTCGCCGTCTCCTATAACCTCGAGGTACAGGTCAAGGCTGCCAATGCCCCGCAGGTCAGCGCCGTCGGGGTCATCTGCTGTGCGCTGACCAATGTTCTGCTCGACGACCTGTTTGTCATGCACTTTGGCTGGGGGGTTTGGGGCGCCGCCGTCGCCACCGGGCTGGCGCAGGTTGCCTCGACGTCCATTTTTCTGCTCTTCTTCCTGCGGGGAAAAACCGTTCTGCGGCTGGGGCGGTTTACCCCAAGCCCCGCCCTTCTGCCCCGGATCATCCCGCTCGGCCTGGCCGAAGGCATGACTGAATTTTCCAACGCCATCGTTATCTTCGCCTTTAACCAGGTCATTCTGCGGGTCGTCGGGGAGGACGCACTGGTCAGCTACACCATCGTCAGCTACCTCAACACACTGGTGCTGATGACCATGTCCGGCATCTCCCAGGGGGCGCAGCCGCTGATCAGCTACTGCCACGGCGCTGCCGATCCCGGCGGCTGCCGTCGGCTGCGCCGTCTTGCGCTGGGGTGCGGCGCGGTCTGTTCGCTGCTCTTCTTCGGGTTTTCCCAGCTTGCCCCACAGCAGCTGACCGGCTTCTTCCTCGACGCAGAAAAATCCCCCCTCTTTGCACCGTCGGTGCGGGCGATCCGGCTCTACTCTCCCGCCTTTCTGCTGACCGGCTTCAACGTCATCTGGGCCGGCTACTTCACCGCCACCGAGCGGCCGCTGCCCTCACTGCTGATCTCAACCGGACGGGCCTGCTACCTGCTGTTGCCCAGCCTGATCCTGCTTTCGTCGCTTTTCGGGGAGACCGGCGTCTGGCTCTCACCGGCCTGCGCCGAAGCGCTCTGTCTGCTGCTGACCCTCTTTTTCATCCGCCAAACGGGACAGAATCGTCGCGGTTCGCTCCCCGGCCGGTGAAAGAGACACAGAAAAAGGCCGGACGGCAATCCCGTCCGGCCTTTGTCCTGTTTATTCGGATTATTCTCCGGCAATCCGCCGGTAAAGCTGCAGATATTCATTGGCCGCGCGGCCCCAGCTCAGATCCTGCTCCATCCCGCGCACAATCAGCGACCGCCAGCTCTCGCCGTCGGCATAGTCGGCCACCGCCCGCTTGATTGCACCGAGCATGTCATGGGCATTGTAGGTCTCAAAGGTGTAGCCGCAGCCGCCGTCCCCGACGTCGATGACCGTGTCGCGCAGCCCGCCGGTCTTGCGAACGATCGGAACGGTGCCATAGCGCATCGCAATCATCTGCGCCAGCCCGCACGGCTCGGTTGCAGACGGCATCAAAAACAGATCCGCACCGGCATAGATCCGGCGGGAGAGCGCCGCGTCAAAGCCGATCGTCACCCCGACCTTCCCGGGGTAGCGGCCCTGCATCGCGAGGAAGAACTGCTCATAGTCCCAATCCCCCGAACCGAGCAGCACAAAGGAAACCGGCAGCTGCATCAGTTCCTCGAAGATGTACCGGACCAGATCAATCCCCTTCTGGTAGGTCAGCCGGGTCACCATCGCGATAACCGGGTTGGGGTTGGTCTCGATGCCCATCGTCTTCTGCAGCTCGCGGCGGCAGACCTTTTTGTTGTCGGGATCCTGCGCCGAATAGCGCGCCGGCAGCAGCGGATCGCGCACCGGATCGTAGAGATTGACGTCGATGCCATTGGTGATGCCCGACAGCTTGTCGCGGTGTTCCCGCAGCAGCCGGTCCATCCCATAGGAGAACCACGGGTCCATCAGCTCGACGGCATAGGTCGGGCTGACCGTTGTAACGAGGTTGGCCTGTTCGATCGCGCCCTTCATCAGATTACAGCAGCCGTCATACTCGACCGCTCCCTGCATCGACGGCGGGATACCCAGCACATCCTGCACGATATCCATGCCATATTTGCCCTGGAACTGAATGTTATGGATGGTAAAGACGGTGCTGATCTCCCGGTAGGCCTCCCGGCCGCGGTAGAAGAGGTTGAGATAGGTGGGAATCAGCGCCGTCTGCCAGTCATTGCAATGGATGATATCCGGTACGAAGCCCACCGGCTCGAGCATATCGAGCACCGCTTTGGAGAAGAAGGCAAACCGTTCGGCATCGTCAAACTCCCCGTAGAGCCGCCCTCGCTGGAAGTAATAGCTGTTGTCCAGGAAGTAGTAGACCACCCCGCCCTCGGTCAGGCGGTAGGCAGTGCAGCTCTGACGGCGCCAGGAGAGCTGAACCGAGAACTCAGCAACAAACTCCATCCGTTCCCGGTACTGTCCGGGGATGGTGTCATAGAGTGGCATGACAACCCGGCAGGCGTTGCCGCGGTTGCGGATGGCGCGCGGCAGCGAGCCGCCCACATCCGCCAGTCCACCCGAGGCGGCAAACGGAACCGCCTCACTGACGGCAAAGAGGATTTTCATACAAGGTCACTCCTTTCTCGGCCAGCGTCACACAACGCTGTCGCTGCCGATCACAACAGGATAGGTTTCAAAGCCGGAGAGGATCCGCCCCTCCTTGATGTAGCAGCGCCGGTCGGCGATGACATAGGAGAGGGAGGCGTTGGACTCGACGGTCGAGTTTTGCATGATGATACAGTTGGAGAGGCGGGCGCCCTTCTTGACGTTGACTCCGCGGAAGAGGATGCAGTTTTCGATCTCACCGTCGATAATACAGCCGTCGGCCACCAGCGAATTCTTAACCTTGGAGTACAGCCCATACTTGGCCGACACCTCGTCACGCACCCGGGTCAGCACCGGACTCTCAGGCGGGAAGACCTCCCGGCGCACCTCGGGATCGAGCAGATCCATGCTCACCGAATAGTAGGACTGCAGGTCCTGGATCTTGCGGCAGTAGCCGTCGACCCGGTAGCCGCGGATATCCAGCTCGGAGAAACGTCCCTGCAGCAGGTCCCGAATGATGCTTCCCTGGTTGCGCGGGATCATCTCAGCGAGGTAGGAGAGCAGTTTTTCCTTTTCGAGGATCATGATGCCGAGCGAACGGTTGCACGGCCCGCTCCAAGCGGCGCCAATGGTCACATCGTTGACCCGTCCATTGTCATCAAACCGATAGACGACCTCATCATCGATCAACCGGCTCTTGTCCTCGATGAAATCATAAACCACCGTGATATCGGCGCCCGACTCGATGTGCTGCTCGAGCGCCGCCGCGATGTCCACCTGACCGACCAGGTCGGCGTAGGCCACAACGATGTAGCGGGCCTTCTGGTTGGTGATGAACCGGCGGTAATCGGAAAGCAGATAGAGGGAATCCCGGCTCATCGCCGAGACAGGATCGTTGAGCACCGGCGGCAGCAGGGTCAGGCCGCCATCCTTTCGGGCGAGGTCCCAGTCACGGCCATTGCCGAGGTGCTCCATCAGCGATTCGTACTTGTTGCGGGTGATGACCCCGATGTTCCAGATCCCCGAATGGATCATGTTGGACAGAATGAAATCAATCA
>CASEBP010000134.1 GCA_949285275.1 uncultured Oscillospiraceae bacterium
GCACCGAGTACCCCGAAATTGAGCCGGTTGAGCAGACAGCCCTTGCTGAAGATATGGGAATAGAGGGCATTGTCAATCTCGACAATATTCGGATGCTCCGCTATTGCCCGCGCGGCCACCGCGTCAAAGGACTGGGAGCACTCGAGCACCCGGACCTGCCCTTTTTTGAACATCTCAACAATACTTGCCGTCATGCCTCCCAGCGCGAAGCTGGCCGTAATCCCCCGCCGCTCCATCTGTTCAGACAGGAAATTGGTACAGGCGATGCTGATTGCCCCCGCCCCGGTCTGAAAGGAAAATCCATCTCGGAACAGCCGCGACGCGGCGATCAGCTCGGCAGCCCGCTGGGCGATAAGCAGATCCCGGGGATTTTTGGTCATCCGCGCGGCTCCGGCACCAATCTTCGCCGGATCGCCGATCTGATCGACCTTGACCACATAATCGACATACATCTGCGAAATACTGGCCGGCACACAGGGATATTCCACCAGATGGTCGGTCACGACAATGACCTTTCCGGCCGTCGTCGCATCGATAAAGGAGTAGCCCAGCGCCCCGCAGGCATTCGGGCCAATCTGTCCGGTAGCGTTGCCATATTCATCGGCGGCCGAAGCCCCAATAAACGCCACATCGATCGCCAATTCTCCCGCTTCAATGGCCCGGGGCCTTGCCCCGTGCGGACGCAGAATGACCGGAGCATCCATCAGGCCGTCGATGACCGCATCTCCCAGCTCGCCGCGGATGCCGCTGGCCTCGATCCGGTCAATGGTGCCGTCCCGAACGAAATCCACAATCGAAGGATTTTTGATGTTGACTACAGCGCTCGGTGCAAACCGAAGCCCCTTGATCCCCAACTCGCGAATCGCGAGCAGCACCTGGCCGATGATCTGATCCCCCTCACGGAAGCTGTGGTGAAAGGAGATGGTCATCCCGTCGCGCAGTCCCGCCGCCAGAATGGCTTCCTGCAGTGTCGCCTTGCGTTTTCCTTCGCCCGGGCGAAGGTGAGCCATCCTCCGGTTGCTCACAACCGGCCGGTCGGACGGTTCGGTCGCATGAGGCCCCCGGTAGGGCCGGACGATATAATCGCCGATCCGCTCCGGAAGCTGTCTTCCTACCTCATTGATCATCCTTCTTCCCCTCCAATCCGGATCCCGGCGGCCCGGGCCTGCTCGAGGGTTGTAAGCGCCCGCAGCTCCATCGGTTTATCGATCATACTGCCGTCGAGGGTAACCGCCCCCTTTTTGAGACGTTTGCCCTCCTCCACCACCGCCAGCACCCGAAGGGCATATTCGATCTCCTTCTGGGTCGGCGTGAAGAAGGAATTGACGATATCGATCTGCCGCGGATGAATCACTGTTTTCCCGTCAAACCCCAGGTTCTTGGTCAGAACGGTATCCTCCCGCAGCCCTTCCAGGTCATTGATGTCCGAAAAGACCACGTCAAGCGCGTCGACTCCGGCTGCCCGCGCCGCCATCAGCACCATATTTCGGGCATGGAAAACCTCCCAGCCCTTCTTGGTGCGCTGCGCCTTCATACTGGCGGTAAAATCCTCCGCCCCCAGCGCCAGCGCCGCGATACGGGGAGAAGCCTTGGCGATTTCCATCGCGTTGATCACCCCGAGATAGGATTCGATATTGCACCAGATCTCGGTCGAGCCCACCTCGATCCCGGCCGCCGCTTCAATCTCGGCGATCCGCCGGTCGATCCGCTCAACCTCCCGGGCGTACTCGACCTTGGGCAGGCGAATCGCGTCGGGGCGCGCCCGCACCGCCGCCTCGAGATCCTCCTCGATGAATTCTGAATAGAGCCCATTGACCCGGATAACGACGTATTTGTCCTTCGGCCGGTGGTAGCGCACCGTATTGTAAACCAAAAATCGTGCGGTGTCCTTCTCGGTGACCGGCACCGAGTCTTCCAGGTCATAGACCAGGCAGTCCTCCCCATAGAAAACCGCCTGCGCCATATTGGCCGGGCTCGCCCCGCTCGCATACAGGGAAGTCCGTTTCAGCGCCGTTTTACGCTCCATGCCGATCCTCCCTTGTCCAGTCATAGGAGACCTGCGCCGCGCGGCAAACCGCCGCCTGCATCCGGGACCGGATCACCCGGTCAAGCGCCCCCTTGTCGTTGACCGTCACCAGCGCGTCGGTCACCCCGAATTCCCCAAGGACCGTCCGGATCGTCTCTTCGATTGCCTCGCCGAACTGCGCCATCACAATACTTTGCAGTTCGATCTCGATTCCGCAGCCCTCGTTTGGCTGCAGGGTGATCTGCAGGTCGCTCGATTCCAGCGTTCCAACGACCGCAGCCTGTTTTAGCTCCATAGATACTTCACCTCATTTGTCCGCCGGCGGCACAACCGGCATACAGCGGACCTCAATCTCCCATTTTCCAGCGGTACAGATAGCTCATGACATAGGCAGCCAATCCGGTCACCGAACAGATCATACAGGTCGTTTTGAGCAGCGAGCTCTCCACCAGCGCGGTCAGCGGACCGTTGAGCATGGCCAGCGCCCCAATCTGCCCAAAAACGATACAAAAGGAAAGAACGATGTAAAGGATCATCGTGATGATAAACACGACATCGAGAAGCTTTTTGAAGGATTCCATACTCTGCCGCCTCCTAACCGTTGATGATGGGGAGAATCCCCATTGCGATCAGCACCCCGATCAGCACCACCGGGATGACATAATGGAAAATCAGAGGTTTGAAGGTGACGGTGACGTCATCGACCTCCGCGATACTGCAGGAGATGAAGATCGGCGACGAGCTCGGGGGAGAAGCGCCCTCGGTCGACGCAAAGATCAGGAACGCCACAACCGCGGTCGTCGGGCTGACACCGACACCGGTCATCGCCGCATAGGCAACCGGTCCCAATCCAACGGTAGTCGCAGTCGCATTAAGCGGTCCGGCGACCAGCGCGATGATCGCGCCAACCAGGAGCAGCATCATTACCTTGGGCACGTCGAGATTTTCCAGCACAATCTGCAGGTCTTCGCCGAAGCCCGCCGCGGTCAGGGCATTGCTGCCTGCCAGCGCGAACACCGACACGCCGCCAACCGTCGCACAGGTTTTGCGGGTCGAGAGGATGACCTCTTTCCAGGCGGAAAAACTCTTGGGCAGCTTGCTGCGCCCTTCAATCAGGCAGATAAAGGTGATCAACACCGGCACCCAGACGATGATGTTAATCGCGTCCACCCCGTCGGCGCCAAAGGATTCAACGGCAGCAATGGCGTCCGACAGCGGTCCGACGGTCAGCAGCATCGGGATGGCGATGCCCAGGAACATGAACAGCGAGGTGCCGCCCTTGCGAACGCTGACCGACAGCGGTTCGATCTGATCCCCCGGCAGCGCCGGGACGTGATATTTTCTGACGTAGTAGCGGACCAGCACCAGCCGGTATACCAGCGTCCAGAGCCCGCCGCAGAGCAGTGCGAAATACAGATTCCCGGCGTTGACCTGCTCGGCAACGGTCGCGAAGCCCAGCATCAGCAGCATCGACGAGGAAGGCGGAATCGCAATCCCCAGGCCGGCGTTGCCGGCATTCATCGTCGCAGCAACCTCGCGGGGCCAGCCCGACTGCACCATCCAGGGCACCGTAATTGAGCCGACCGTTGCCGAGTTGCCCGCGCCCGATCCCGACACCATGCCAAACAGGGCGCTCGCACAGGCCGAAACATAGGCCGGGCCTCCGCGGATTCTCCCCAGCAGCGAGTTGAGAATGTTGACCAGACGGCCGATGATCCCCGTCTTCGCCATAATGGTTGACATGAACATAAAGAGCATGATCGCGAGCATAACATCGCTCTGCATTGCCTTGATTAGGCTCGACCAGATAACTGACAGCATCACCGAAGGCCCGCTGAAGGCCGATGCGATGACCAGTCCGATCGCCATCGCCTCGGCGATGCTTCGCTTGACCGCAACATTCCATAGGATGACAAATGCGATATAGACGATAAACGCCCATACGCCGATACCAATTCCCATTTCAAAGCCTCCTTATTTTCTCTTTGGGAGACTGTCCTCCGCGGACGGCGTTCCCCCTGCGCGGC
>CASEBP010000135.1 GCA_949285275.1 uncultured Oscillospiraceae bacterium
AACCCGCAGATGGTGCCTTCGGTCGGAATCGAACCAACGACACGCGGATTTTCAGTCCGCTGCTCTACCAACTGAGCTACAAAGGCAAAACTGGCGACCCGGATGGGGCTCGAACCCACGACCTCTAGCGTGACAGGCTAGCGTTCTAACCAACTGAACTACCGGGCCAAATCCAACGTCAGAAGCGCTCCTTCCGAGCAGGATCCCGCCGATTCGCTTCAGCGACTTGATCAGTATAATACAATTCTTTCTCTTTGTCAACAATTTCCGCATAAAAAATGCGGGTGAGGCGATGTGCTTCTGTTCAAACTACCATCAGCGCTACCGATACTGTTGCAGGAAGGAGATTACCATGAAACATCAACGAATCATCAAGGGTAACAGCACCACCGTTCCCAGCCACGGTGAGGTTCTGGGAGAATACCGCACCTGCGCCGTGACCGAAAAGAAAAGCATAGGAAAAAGCAGCGAGGAATGCGTTGCCGCCAGCCGGGAATTCATGATGGAAAACAAAAAGTAATCATTCCAGACTGACCAAGCCCCGGATCTCCTCAAAGGTCTTCTCACCGATTCCCGGCACATCCATGAGCTGCTCCAGCGATTCAAATGGCCCATACTCGGTGCGATGATCGATAATGGCCTGTGCCAAAACGGGACCGATCCGGGGCAAGGCATCCAACTCCACCGCCGATGCTTTGTTGATGTTGACCAGGATAACCTCCTGCTCTGGCATCAGCGCTTCATACGGGGTGAGCTCCACCGCATGTTCCTCCGACGTGTACTCCCAAAACACCAGGCCAAGCAGGATCACCAGCAATACACCACAATAGAAGGCCAGACCGCATTGCCAACGGCCGGCCGCACCCAATGGCTGCCGCTTCTGCTCGGACATGCTTTCCCCCTACTCTCTTTCCAGTCTCTCGATCAAATCGGCAACAGCGCCATCCTCAACGTCGCACAGCACCCCTTCGCAGACCGCCTGGATATCCCGGGGGGCATTTCCAGGGCAGAAACTGCGGGCTCCGGGGATAGTGAGCATTGCATAGTCATTGTAATAGTCGCCGATAGTGAGTACATGATCCCGGTCAATCCCAAAGATATCCGCCAGATGGATGATACCGCTCGCCTTGGAAACCCCCTTCGGGATAACCTCCACGAACTTGTCGCTGGAGGTGACGATCTCCAGGCCCTCCAGCCGCATTCCCCTGAGGTATTTAATCATCTCCTGCTGCCTCTTCGGATCGGTGCGGACCACCAGCTTGCACCAGGGGTCGGGCAAATACTGATACCGGGTGAAAAAATTCGGATATCCCGCCATAATCGGGAGTTCCTGCCCTACCTCATACTTTCCCTCCGCCCGCCAGACCGAGAGGGCACTTTCCGGCGCATCGGTCAGGAGGCGGCGGACCATCGTTCGAGCCGAAGAGGGCATAAAAAAGCAGGCAGCTTTGCTGCGGGTTGCGCCATCGTAGAGAATCGCTCCGTTGAGAAGCACACAGGGCGCATTGACCGGAAGCTCCTCGATTAGTTCATGGGTACTGGGCGCAATTCCCCGCCCCGTGGCCAGCGCGAACCGTCCGCCTTCCCGTGTGAAGCGCCGCAGCGCCTCCACATTGCGCGCTGGAACGGTAAACTCCGAGGTCATCAGCGTCCCGTCCACATCAGAAAACAGATAGTATCCGTCAAATCGACCCATTGATTTCTCCTTTGTGCAGTTTTTCAAGAAAATCAGAAAAATAATCAGGGAGCGGCGCTTCAAAGCAGAGATGCTCTTTGGTGACCGGATGGATAAACCCCAGCACAGCAGCGTGAAGGCACTGTCCGTTAAGACCCTTCACCCCTTTTGCCGGACCATAGAGCGGATCTCCTGCCAACGGATGTCCAAGCGATGCCATATGCACCCGAATCTGATGGGTCCGTCCCGTCTCGAGCTGCACCCGGATATAGCTGAACCTGGCGAACCGCTCCAGCACGGTGTAATGAGTAACTGCGCGCCGGGAATTCTTCTCGGTGATACACATCTTTTTTCGGTCGGCAGGATTCCGTCCGATCGGACGGTCGACCGTCCCCTCGTCCTCCTTGAATATCCCATGCGCCACCGCATAATAGACCCGATCGATGCTGTGGCAGGAAAACTGTGCTGTCAATCCCTCATGGGTGATATCATCCTTGGCCACCACCAGCAATCCGCTGGTGTCCTTGTCAATCCGGTGGACGATACCGGGGCGGATTACCCCATTGATTGAGGACAACTGTCCCTGACAGTGGTAAAGCAGCGCATTGACCAGCGTATGGGAGGGATTTCCCGGCGCCGGGTGAACCACCATTCCTTGCGGCTTATTGACAACCAGCAGATGCGGATCCTCGTAGAGGATCTCCAAGGGAATCTCCTCCGGGACGGCATCCAGCACGACGGGATCAGGCAGAGTAAAACAAACCTCCGCCCCCTGCCGGACTCGGAGATTCTTGGCGCCGGTCAGACCGTTGTAACGGACCTGATTCTCCTCACACAACTGCTGGGCACCGCTGCGGCTCAGGCCTTCCACCTGCTGCGACAGGAAAACGTCCAGCCGTTTTCCCTCGTCCTCCGGCGCCACCGTGACAATGTATTCTTCCATCTCTATTGCTCTTTGTCGGACTCGGTCTGCGGCGCCTGGGCTTTTGGCTGCTCTCCCGCCTCAGTCCCATCAATGGGGGCCTTCTCCTCCCCGCCAGGCAGTTCTCCGGGGGCAGGTTCGCCGCCGGTCTTTCTGTGCTGGCGGACCTCCTCCAGCAGAACGCCCAGAATCAGCAGACAGGCGCCGGCAACGACAAAGCAGTCGGCCAGATTAAACATCGGGTAGGAAAACAGCGCGTTGATATCGATAAAATCCACGACAAACCCGCGGGCCACCCGGTCGTAAAGATTCCCCGCTCCGCCGGCGATAATCAGTGCCAGGCAGAGCCGTTCCCGCCAGACCTTGACCCGTTTGGAAAAGAGCAGCAGAACCGCTCCGCAGAGAATGAGCGCAGTTACCGCGGAAAGAAGCGCCGTCTGGCCCTGAAAGATGCCGAACGCCGCACCCCTGTTTTCCACATAGGTAAACTTCAAAAAACCCGCGACCGGGATCGATCCCACCGGCGCGAGCTTTGTGAGCGCCCACAGCTTCACGGCCTGGTCGCAGGCAAACAGAACGGCCGACAAAGCCAGCCATACCAATCCGGTCATACCCTATCCTCTCTGAGGAAGACAACGGCGCATCAATCTGTTCTGATGCGCCGTTTTCCTCATCATTTTTATCGAACAATCGAAGCGCAGCGGGCGCAGAGGGTCGGATGAGCAGCATCCGAGCCAACTGAAGCGTCAAATGCCCAGCACCGTTCGCACTTTCTTCCCTCGGCGGGTAAAATCTCCACCGAAAGTCCCTCGAGATCGGCCGGTTCGCCGCCAGCCTCCCGGGTCACCTCCACCTGCGATACAATCAGGACCGCGGGCAGCAGCGCCTGCTGTGCACAGAGGAAGTCATAAAGCTCGCCATCGGCGTGGAGAACGACCTTCGCCTCCAGCGATTTGCCGATCTTTTTCTGGCCTCTGGCAGCCTCCAGGCACTTGTTGACCGCATCGCGCAGCGCATGGATTCGATCCCACCGAGCCATAAACGCCTCGGTCGCCATGACGCCCTTTGCCTCGGGCATCTCATGAAGCATCACCGACTCGGTGCTGTCCCCTTCCAGCTTGGGCAGATAGCTCCAGATCTCCTCGCAGGTAAACGGGATAATCGGCGCCATCAGCAGGGTCAGCCCGCGCAGGATCTGATAGATCGCGCTCTGTGCGGCCCGCCGCGAAGCCGAATCAGGCGCCTCGACATAGAGGCGGTCCTTGAGCACATCGAGGTAGAAATTGGACATATCGATGGTGCAGAAGTTATGCACTGCATGGTAGATCGTATAGAACTCGTAGTCGTGGTAGGCCTGCCGAACCCGCTCGGTCAGCTGCTCCAAACGGGCCAGCGCCCAACGGTCGATATCGGTGTACTGATCCTCTCCGACCATATTCCGATTCGGATCGAAATCATAGAGGTTGCCGAGGATATACCGTGCGGTATTGCGGATCTTGCGGTAGACTTCGGAGAGCTGTTTGAGGATCTCCTTGGACACCCGGATATCCGAATGGTAGTCGGAAGAAGCAACCCACAGGCGCAGAATATCCGCGCCATACTGATCGGTGATATCCTCAGGGAGCATACCGTTGCCCAGCGATTTGGACATCTTCTTGCCCTCGCCGTCCACCACCCAGCCGTGGGTGCAAACCTCACGGTAGGGCGCCTGTCCCCGCCAGGCCACCGCCGTCAGCAGGGAAGACTGGAACCAGCCGCGGTACTGATCGGCCCCCTCCAGATAGAGATCGGCGGGCCAACTGTGATGCTCCCGGACCTTGGGATCGAGGACTGCCGCATGGGTGACGCCAGAATCAAACCAGACATCCATGATGTCGGTTTCCTTGGTGAAGGTATGTCCGCCACAGTGCGGGCAAACGGTGCCGGCAGGAAGGATTTCCGACGCATCCTTTTCATACCAGGCATCCGATCCCTCGGTGCGGAACAGCTCGGCAACCGCCGCGATGCTCTCGTCGGTGATATATTCCTTTCCGCAATCTTTGCAGAAGAAGATCGGAATGGGAACGCCCCAGGTGCGCTGACGGGAAATACACCAGTCGCTGCGCTCCTGAACCATACCGATCATTCTGCCCTCGCCCCATCCGGGGATCCAGTGGACCTTCTTGACCGCTTCGACCGCCTGATCCTTGAACTTCTCCACCGAGCAGAACCACTGTTCGGTCGCCCGGAAGAGGATCGGCTTTTTGCAGCGCCAGCAGTGAGGATACTGGTGGATAACCTCCTCATAGGCAAACAGCGAGCCGGTCTTCTGCATATGATCGAAGATCGCCACGTTGGCCTGATCGGTCGTAAGACCCGCAAACTGTCCCGCTTCTTCGGTCATGAAGCCCTTGTCATCGACGGGAACGACGATCGGAATCTCAGGATAATGGTTGACACAGACCTCAAAGTCCTCCAGGCCGTGTCCAGGAGCAGTATGGACGATACCGGTGCCGCTTTCGAGGGTGACATGATCCCCGACGATGACCAGCGAATCCCGCTCAATGAACGGATGGCGGCAGACCATGTACTCCATCTCTGCCCCGCTGAAGCGGCCCAGGATCTCATAATCGGAGATCTGTGCCGCCTTCATCACCTGGGGCAGCAGCGCCTCAGCCACAACGATATACTCGTCGTTCTCCCGAACCAGCACATAGTCATAGCGGGGACCGACGCAGAGCGCCAGGTTGGCGGGAAGGGTCCAGGTCGTTGTGGTCCAGATGATCAGATAGGTCTTGGAAAGATCCGCGCCCAGCGAGGTCAACAGCCCGTTTTTGTCATCGGTTACCCGGAAGCGGACATAGACGGTTTTGCAGGGATCCTCATGGTATTCGATTTCGGCTTCGGCCAGGGCAGTCTGGCAATCAGGACACCAATGAACCGGCTTGAGGCCCTTGTAGATGTACCCCTTGCGGGCCATCGCGCCGAACACCTCGATCTGCTTGGCCTCAAAATCCTTGGTCAGAGTCAGATAGGGGTGCTTATAATCCGCAACCGTACCCAGCCGCTTAAACTGACCCATCTGAATTTTGACATGCTTCTTGGCAAATTCCCGGCACTGGCGGCGCAACTCCACCGGGGTAATGGAACGGTCAATACCCAGTTCAGCCAGCGCCTTGAGCTCAATCGGAAGCCCATGCGTATCCCAGCCGGGGATGTACGGGGCACAGTATCCCATCATATTTTTGGAACGCACGATGATATCCTTGAGGACCTTGTTGAGCGCGGTTCCCAAGTGGATCGAAGCATTGGCATAGGGAGGGCCGTCGTGGAAGATGAAGGTCGGTTTGCCGGAGTTGTGCTCGATCATCTTCTCATAGAGTTCCTTCTTGTCCCACTCCTCAATCATGCCGGGTTCACGCTGCGGCAGAGAAGCCCGCATCGGAAAATCGGTC
>CASEBP010000136.1 GCA_949285275.1 uncultured Oscillospiraceae bacterium
AGGATCGGCGCTATCAGATTGAGGATTGGTACCCTCTCACTGAGGAGGACGGCTACCGGCTGGAGACCTGCAGCGACTACAACTGGGCGACCAATCGCAGCGAAAACCGTTTGCTGCTGACCGCGCCGGACGGATCCGAGCGCCAGACGGCCTTTGTCTGCGACGACCGGGATTTCTGGGTCGAGCTTGACCGGATGATGCATCCGGGGCAGGTGACCTTCGAAGGGGAGGAGCCGCAGCACTCGGCGTTGCAGATCGAGATGGATTTTGCGCGGGACACCGTCGCCCTGTCCATCCCCAAGCTGACCGTGACGGTCGATTTTTCCACCGGGGAGACGGCGTTCGAACGGCATTACACCGAGGCGATGCTGCAGACGGTGATGGCGGAAAGCCCGGACGGGCGGTACACGGTCTATACGGCGGGGGAATTTTCCCGGTTTGAGGCGGCGGGCGGCAGCGACTATGTCGTGGCCGGGCCGGACGGGGCGATCCGGTTCCTCTATGCGGGCAGCGATCTGGACCAGCTGGCTTTTCTCGGCAGCGATCGGATTCTGGCCAACACCTTCGGGTCGCTGATCTGCTATGATCCGGCGGGCGAGGCCGAACCGCAGCCCTTCCCGTTTGATTACGGGGAGGCAAAAACCACCCGGGGCGAGGCTGCACCCAAATATCTGACCATCGGGCTGGCGGCCGATTCGGTCAACAGGCGGGTGCTGATTGCCTACCGGCTCAACACCTTCGGCGATTTTGGGCTGGAGGTGGACGGGGAGATGCTGTATGAATTTCCGGTGCATCTTGCCGTTTACGACTTTGCAGGGGAGAAGCTGGCCGACTTTGACACCGGGATGACGGTGGCGCCCTTTTCCCTCTATACCGCCGTTTCTGTCCAGATCGTTCCGGACGGCGCGGGCGGAGCGGTTCTCACCTCCGGGATCTGGAAGGGCAACGAGACCGCAAGGAGCGTGTCGGTTTCCTACCCGATTTGATCATATCTGCATTTGGCCGCTTCCACTGTTTGTTTTGGCGGAAGCAGCCCGATTTTTGATCGTTTGACAGAAAATCTGTGTTATACTGGTCGTTGGCGGGCCATATCCCGACAAGGCGGCTCAAAAGGAGGAGGACGGATGTCCCTTTATCTCTGCGTCATTGCGATCATGGCGCTTTCCTGCGTCCTGTTCAACCGAATTTCCAGCAAGCTGGGGATCCCTGCCCTGCTGGCTTTTATTCTGTTGGGAATGTTTTTCGGGATCGACGGGGTAGTCAAGATCAAATTCAGCGACTACGCCTTTTCGGAGCAGATCTGCTCGGTTGCGCTGATCTTCATCATGTTCTACGGCGGCTTCGGGACCAAATGGCAGGCGGCCAAGCCGGTAGCGGTACCCGCCGTTCTGCTTTCAACGGCGGGGGTCGCGCTGACCGCCCTGTTCACCGGCCTGTTCTGCCACTATGTGATGGATTTTGATTGGCTGGAGGGAATGCTGATCGGTTCGGTACTGGCCTCGACCGACGCGGCGTCGGTCTTTTCGATTCTGCGCTCCAAAAAGCTGGGATTGAAGTACCACACCGACTCGCTGCTCGAGGTGGAGAGCGGCAGTAACGACCCGAGCGCCTATATGCTGACCATCGTGGTTCTCTCGCTGATGGAGGGGGAGGTCAGCGGCGGTCAGATCGCCTATATGATTTTCGCACAGGTGGTCTATGGACTGTTGTGCGGCGTTGGGATCGCCTTTGCCGCGCTGTGGATGCTGCGGCGGCTCAAGCTGGCGGCCGATGGCTTTGACGCGGTGTTTGTGCTGTCGGTTGCGGTGCTCAGCTATGCACTGCCGTCGCTGATCGGCGGAAATGGCTATTTGAGCGCCTATCTCGTCGGTATCATCCTGGGCAACCACACGATCCGCAACAAGGAGTCGCTGGTCAGTTTCTTTGACGGAGTGACCGGCCTGATGCAGATCGTCATCTTCTTCCTGCTGGGCCTGCTCTCCTACCCCTCCCGAATGCAGCCGTTCCTTTTCCCGGCGCTGCTCATCGCCCTCTTTTTGAGCTTCGCCGCGCGGCCGCTGGCGGTCTTCCTGCTGCTGACCCCGCTGCGCTGCCCGATACGCCAGCAGCTGCTCGTCTCCTGGGCGGGACTGCGGGGCGCCTCCTCGATCGTCTTTGCGATTATGGCGACGGTTGGCTCAGCCTACACCGAAGAGGATCTGTTCCATATCGTCTTCTGTATTGTGCTGCTCTCGGTGACCTTCTCGGGGACGCTGATTCCTGCGGTGGCCCGGTTGCTGGGGATGATCGATCAGAGCGGCAACGTCATGAGGACCTTCAACGACTACAGCGAGGAAACCGAGGTACAGCTGGTGCAGATTGAGCTGGGGGAGGGACACCCGTGGCTCAACCGCCCGCTGCGGGAATTGGAACTTCCGCAGGATATGCTGTTGGTGGCGCTGATCCGCGCAGGACAGATTCAGATTCCCGATGGCCAGACGGTGCTGCAGCAGGGGGATACAGCGGTGCTCAGTGCGCCGGCCTATCTCGGCGGGGTCGACCTTGAGCTGACCGAGCTGACTGTCAGACCGGACGATTCCTACTGCGGAAAGCAGATTATGGAGCTGAAAAAGCGGCCCAACACGCTGATTGTTATGGTCAAACGGGGCGGCGAGCGGATTATTCCCAACGGGCAGACCCGGCTGCAGACGGGGGATGTGCTGGTCATTTGTGCGGCCTAACCGGGATGTCCTTTGGTAGAAGCGGCGATTCGATGCAAAAAGCGGACGGCGAAAAGCCGTCCGCTTTTGTGTGTGCAGATTGATCAGCCGGCTCGGGGTGAATCCCCGACAACGGGGCGAAACCGGCGGTAGACGCAGAAAGAGAGGAGAACGGTCAGGATATCGGCTGTTACCTGGGACCAGACGATCCCAAACATTCCAAAGAGGGTGTTGAGAAGGAAGAGCATCGGGATGTTGAAGACCAGCCAGCGGGTCATTCCGAGGAAGAGGGAGATTCGCCCCATGCCGAATGCCTGAAACAGATAGACGGTGAAGAAGCTCAAAAACATCAGCGGCGTCGCCAGCACCCGGATCCGCAGGAACTGGGAAGCCAGATCCACCGTTTGGGGATCCGAGATAAAAAGATGGGCGAACGAAACAGCAAACAGCTCATACAGCAGGATGCTGACCGCAGCGACGGCCAGGCCCAGCCGGCAGGAGAGGCGGATCGTTTCGTTCATCCGCCGACCGTTTCCGGCAGAGTAGTGGTAGGCCACCAGCGGCAGCATGCCTTGACAGATGCCGATGCCGACATTGAGCGGGAAGCGCTCGACCTTGAGTACAATGCCGATGGCGGCCAGTGCGAGGTCGTGATAGGAGACCATCAGCTTGTCGATGATAACATAGTCGAGGTCGAAAAGAAGGGAAGCGATGGCAGAAGGAATTCCCACGCCGAAGATTGAAAGAATGCTTGCCTTTTGCGGCAACCCGACCCGGGGAGAGGCGGTGATGACCGAACGGCGGCCCATCCGCAGCAGTACCCCGACGAAGAACAGGAAGGCAACGCAGTTGGATAGGCAGGTTGCGATACCGGCGCCGAGCACCTCATAGCCGTCCGGCATCAGGACGAACATAAACAGCGGGTCGAGGGCGATGTTGAGCAGCCCCCCCAGAATGATGCCGAAGCTGGCCTCCCGCGAGCGGCCGACGCTGCGGATCAGGTTGGCCATGACATTGGAGAGAACGGTGGGAATACCGCCCGCAACGATGACACACAGCGCATACTGCCTGGCATAGACGTAGGTGTTTTCCCCTGCTCCGAGCAGGAGAAGCAGCGGCTCCATGAAGAGGGCAATCCCGACTGCAAACAGGGAGGAGATGGCAAACCCCAGATAGAGGGAAAAGGCGCTGGCCCGCCGGGCTTCGTCCTCCCGTTCCTGTCCCAGCAGACGGGCGATCAGCGAGCCGCCGCCGATTCCGGCAAGGCCGGACAGGCAGAGGGTGATGTTAAAGACCGGAAGAATCAGCGAGGTCGCCGCAACCATATAGGGGTTGTTGGTCTTGCCGACAAAGAAGGTGTCGGCCATATTATAGATCAGGACGATCAGTTGACTGGTAACTGTCGGGATAATCATACGCCGCAGGGCGACGGGGACGGGAAGCCCCTCAAACACATCATCCCGGGAGGAGACGGATTTTGTCTGCATTTTTAAACACCTGTACTTTCTGTCCAAACGGGGGAGACCGCCCCGGATATGCGCCGCACAGGGCGCCGCCGGGTCGGAAGGGGAAAAAGAAAGTTGACAACCTCCATGCGGAGCTTTGCCAACAGTCTGCCGCGATGCGGCCGGTTTTCTGTCCCGCCGCGTCGGTCCCAATGGGATTGGATGCGGTGGTGTTTTCGTATGCATGATATCACACCGCGGCCGGGAATGCAAGGCGGAGGAGGGTGAAGGTGCATCGGGCAATGTGTCCCAGATGCATGAATCGGTTCCCGCCGCCAAGTATTTTCAGTGAAATTTGCCGCAGCGGAATGCCTTTTCAGCAGGATAGGGGTTCCTTTTCGTCGTTCTGATTGATTTGCAGCGACATCAATAAAAAAGAGCGTTGAATCGTTTCGTTTTCATGTACCTCGTTCTTGGCGCGTTGGCCCTGCCAAACGCGGACACAGATTCTGGGCAAAGGAAAAGGCCCGGAGCGCCACGTGGCTCCAGGCCCTTGCCTGGTGGTGCGGGAGATGGGGGTCGAACCCACACTCCAAAGGAACTGGTTCCTAAGACCAGCGCGTCTGCCATTCCGCCACTCCCGCA
>CASEBP010000137.1 GCA_949285275.1 uncultured Oscillospiraceae bacterium
CCGAAGCCCCCTCCGGCTTGAGCCATTTGACAATCGTTCCTTCCTCCATATCCATGCCGAGCTTCGGCATGTCAAACCATGTTGCCATCGTCGTCCCTCCCTCAGATAATCCGCATCACGGCATCGACAATTTTGGCCGCGGTAGGTGCGGACTCCACTTCCGGAAGCGTCGCATTCGGAACGGGAATATTGGCCCCGCATACACGGCGAATCGGCGCATCCAGCTCATCAAAGAGCTGTTCCTGGATTTCGGCCGCGATTTCTGCTCCATATCCGCTTCGTTCTGCCGCCTCATGGACCACAATCACCCGCCCGGTTTTCGCCACCGATTCCCGAATCGTCTCGAAATCCAGCGGGACAAGGGTTCTCAGATCGATGACCTCCGCCTGTACTCCCTTCGCCTCCAGCATCTGCGCCGCCTCCAGCGAAGTGTGCACGCTTTTGGAATAGGAGATCAATGTCACATCGGTTCCGGCGCGCTTGACATCCGCCTTCCCCAGGGGAATCAGGTATTCCTCCTCCGGAAGCTCCCCCTTCGTCTGATACAGCCCCTTATGCTCAATAAATACCACCGGATTGTTGTCGCGGATGGAGGACTTCAGCAGCCCCTTGGCATCATACGCCGTAGAGGGCATTACCACCTTCAGCCCGGGGATGGCCGTCACCAGAGATTCCAAACTCTGGGATTGCGTACAGCTGTTGGAATGTCCCCGCCCCCCCTGGGTCCGCAGCACCATCGGGACCCGGACCTTTCCGTTGGTTTTGTAGCACATCTTGGACATCTGATTGAGCACAATATCAAAACAGACCCCGATAAAATCGATATGCATGATCTCAGCCACCGGGCGGGCGCCCGCCATCGCGGCACCTGTTGCCACCCCCGCGATTGCCGCCTCAGACAGTGGCGTATTGCGGACCCGGTCCGGTCCAAATTCGGCAAGAAGGCCCCGGGTCGCCTTGTAGACGCCGCCTGTCAGTGCGACATCCTCCCCCATGACGAATACCTTTTCATCCCGTCTCATCTCTTCGGCGATGGCGCTGGCGATCGCCTCCCGATACATCATTTTTTTCACTGATTCTGCTCCTCCACCCAATCATTCGCGGCATATAAGTTGTCCAGCATCGTTTCCACCCGCATCGGTGTCCCCTGCTGTCCATATTCCACCGCCGCCATAACCTGCTCCTCAACCGTCTTCTGCAGCTCGTCCTCCTCCTCCTGAGTCCAGTGCAGCTCACCGGTCAACACATCCCGCAGCCGGTGGATCGGATCATTGTGCTCCACCTGTTCCTGAACCTCTTCCCTGCTGCGGTAGGCCTGGTCATCCCCCTCGTGGTGTCCTCTGACCCGATAGGTCACGCATTCAATCAGCGTGGGGCCCTCCCCTGCCCGGGCGCGGGCCACCGCCTCGCGTGTGGCCAGATAGACGTCGAAAACATCATTGCCGTCCACCCGAACCCCGGGAATATCATAGGAAATCCCCCGCTGGGCAACCGTTTTGGAGCTGGTGGCATTTTCAAACCGGGTGGAAATCGCATATCCGTTGTTTTCACAAATAAAGATCACCGGCAGTTTCCACAGCGACGCCATGTTGACCGTCTCATGGAAAACGCCCTGATTCGCCCCGCCGTCACCGAAGAAGGAAACTGCCACCCTGCCCGGCGCGTACATCGATGCATACAGCGCATGACCCGCGCCGAGGGGAATGCCCGCGCCGACAATCCCGTTGGCGGAGAAAAGGCCCACCTCCGGAGCGGACTGATGCATCTTTCCGGCCCGTCCGCCGCAAAGCCCTTGCTCTTTGCCCATCAGCTCCGCCATCATTGCCTTGATGTCCGCCCCTTTGGCGATCAAGTGGCCGTCGCAGCGGTGTCCGCTGGCCACATAATCCTCCGCGGTAAGATTTTTCATCACGCCGGCTGCGATGGCCTCCTCGCCGACGTACATATGCATATTGCCAATGACGTCTCCCTTTTTGAAGTATTCGATCGCCTTCAGCTCAAAGGTGCGGATCAGGTTCATTGTAAAATACAGATCGACCGTTTCCTGTCTGCTCAAGCCCGTTTCCTGGTACTGTTTCAACTCACTTCCGTCCTTTCCCGTCATTTCCTGTGGTTTATCGTGTGGATAGCGCGCTGGTCTGCCGCGAGGAACGCCTCCCGGACCGCTTCCGAAACGGTGGGATGTGCATGAACCGACAGAATATCCTCCTGATTGGTCCCCTCCATCGTGATCAGCAGATTGGCCTCGCTGATCAGCTCGGAGGCCCCCGGCCCGATGATATGAACCCCCAGCACCTCATCAAGCTCCTCGCCGACGATCACCTTCACCATGCCTACCCCTCCGTTGAGGATCAGCGCGCGGCCGTTGGCACTCATGGGGAATCTTCCGACCCGATACGAAATCCCCTGCTTGCGGGCTTGCTCCTCGGTCAGGCCGGCACAGGCAACCTCGGGAAAGGTGTAGATACAGGAGGGAACACTGGAAGGACAGTACGGTGTTTTCCCTCCCGTGGCGTTTTCGGCGGCGATCTCCCCCTGTGCCGACGCGGTGTGCGCCAGCATAATCGGTCCCACGCAATCCCCCGCGGCGTAAATTCCGGGAACATTGGTCTGCAGGTATTCATCGACCAGGATCCGTCCCTTTTCCTGGCGGATACCGGCGGCGTCCGGATTCAGCCCTTCCACAGATGAGCGGCGGCCGATAGCGGCCAGTACCTTGTCGCAGTGAATGACCTCCCGGCCCTGATCCGATTCCACCGCAACGGCGGCATCTGCCGTACCGTCCAACACCTCGACAACCTTTGAGCCGGTCAGAATCCGGATTCCCTGTTTCTCCAGTTCCTTGTGCAGCATGGTTCCGATCTCCTCATCCAGCGCTGCACAGATGCGGGGGAGAGCCTCCACAACGGTCACCTGGCTGCCGAATGCCCGGCAGGCACAGGCCAGCTCCACCCCAATAACGCCTCCCCCGATGACCAGGAGTCGCTCGGGAACCGATGCGAATCCCAGCGCACCGGTGGAATCCACGACAAATTTGCTTTCGCGCAGCCCCTTGATCGGAGGCATCACCGGCACGGAGCCGGTGGCCAGAATCACCCGGTCGGTCTCGAGCTGTTCGGCGGTACCGTCATCCTTTTGCACCGACAGGGTATGGGGCGAGAGGAAGGCCGCTTCGCCACGGATAACCCGGACATGATTCGCCTTCAGCAGAGCCGCCACTCCGCTTGTCAGCTGCTTGCAGATCTTTTGCTTTTTCTGCTGTACGGCATCAAATTTTACCGCCCCGAGCTGCAGCTCAACCCCCCATTCCTGCGCCTGTTTGACCTCC
>CASEBP010000138.1 GCA_949285275.1 uncultured Oscillospiraceae bacterium
TATTGTCGAGATTGACAATGCCCTCTATTCCCATATCTTCAGCAAGGGCTGTCTGCTCAACCGGCTCAATTTCGGGGTACTCGGTGCGCTGGAGGTTGACACCGATTTTAATGTTAATATTCTGACTGGTTCAAGCGGAGAGATGATGGGAGGCCTCGGCGGCGGACCGGATGTCGCGGCAGGAGCGGATCTCTCCATTGTAACTTTGCCGATCGTGCGGGGAAGAACCCCGTCGGTCGTCAAACGGGTCTTTACCTGCTGTACCCCGGGAGAAACGGTGGCAGCGGTTGTGACCGAGGCAGGTATTGCCCTGAATCCGCGTCACCGCTCCTATTCCGCGCTGAAGGAAGATATTTCCAAGACCAATCTCAAGCTGGTAACGATTGAAGAGCTCTGTCAGCTGGCCGAATCGATTACCGGTGTTCCCAAGCCGATCGAATGCACCGAAAAGGTGGTCGCTGTAGTGGAGTACCGGGACGGGACGGTTATTGACGTCATCCGGCAGATCCGGAGGTAAAGAGGTGAGCAGGGCCGTTGTCCCGGTCAGGACGGCGGCCCTCCGGCGCCGGAGAGAACCAAGACAGAAGGAGGCGTGGCCATGCAGCGGGATGAACAACGTGGGGTAACCCTCGAAGAGATGCTCCAGGCGCGGGAGAATCGGGCGGCACAGCAACGGGCTATGCAGAAGTGTCATCCCGGCGCCTTGCTGGTCAGCTTTACGCTGAACATCCCGGGTGCGGTCAAGCGTTTTCCTGAAGCGGTGCGGGCCTTTGCGGAGGGCTGCCGCCGGATCGAGCGGGAGCTTTCCCGCGAAGGTGCCGTGGTTTCGCAGCGGTGGCGGCAGCAGCCGGTGACCGGCTGCGAGGCTATCTGGGCGGTTCGGGGATGCGATCCGCTGCTGCTCAAGGAGCGGATGTGTGCGGTGGAGGATGGAAGCCGGATGGGACGGCTGTTCGATATCGATCTGATCGATTCGCAGGGCAAAGGAATTTCCCGGTCCCGGCTGGGACTTCCGCCCCGCCGGTGCCTGCTTTGCGGTGAGCCCGCCCATCAGTGTGCCCGCAGCCAGGCCCATCCCGCTGAGCAGCTGCAGGCTGCGGTACGCCGGATCATTCGGGAGGAGTTTCTGGAGCAGCGCGCCGATGCGGTCGCGGCGGCTGCCTGCCGGGCACTGCTCTATGAGGTGTCGGCTACCCCCAAGCCGGGGCTGGTCGACCGGGCTAACAACGGATCCCACCGGGATATGGATTTTTTCACCTTCCTCGACAGCACCGCGGCATTGGTCCCTTATTTCGGACGGCTCTTTTTGGCCGGGGCGGATGCTGCGGCGGAGCAACCGCAGCGGCTGCTGTCCCGGGTGCGGTACCCCGGCCTGTTGGCGCAGGATGCGATGTTTAAGGCGACCGGAGGGGTCAACACCCATAAGGGGCTGGTTTTTTCACTCGGACTTCTCTGCGCGGCAGCCGGTTATTCCGAGGCGAACGGTCTGCCGCAGGACGTTCACGCGCTGCTTGGGCTGTGCGGTCGGATCGTTTCCGATGCGGCGCAGCAGGAATTGTCCCGGGCTGCCGCAGATGGCGGACAAACCCACGGGGAACAGATCTATGCGGCGGCTGGGATTGCGGGTGTCCGCGGGGAGGCGGCTGCAGGGTTCCCCAGCGTCGAGCGGTTCGGACTGCCTGCACTGCGAAAGTTTCTCGCACAGGGAATGAGCCTCAATGATGCCGGGTCGCTGACCCTACTGGTGCTGCTGGGACAGGTCGATGACACCAATATGATCGCCCGGGGCGGACTGGAGGTCTGGCGGGAAATCCGGAAAATGATTGCCCGTCGAATGGACTCGCCTCCTTTTCCCGACCGGCCCGAAATAGAACGCCTCGATCGGGAATTTATCCATAGAAACCTCAGCCCCGGCGGATGCGCCGATCTGCTCGCGATGACCTATATGCTTTATTTCTTGGAACAAGAAAAGGAATCGGAAAACGGAGTTTTTAGCCCATCGTGAAGGAGAAATTTCGCCGCTGGCTGAGACATAAAAGAGAATCGTTAAAATACCCCTTGTACAAAAAGATAAAAACTGTACAAGGGGTATGTTTTATTTGGGCGATCTGATGGCGGATTTATGCCTCTCCATTGACAATTGCCTCACGGGAAAGTTCGATGAAGGAGCGGGCAGCGCGGCTGAGGTAACGTTTTTTGAGATAGCTGATGCAAATATGGCCGCAAAGCTCTGGGTCGTTGATGGGGAAGATATGTGCGGAACGCTGCATCAGTTTTTCTGGGTCGGGGCGCAGAAATTTTTTTGCGTAGTTTTCAAAGGAAAAGGTAATGCCCATTCCTTTTTCACAGAGGCTAAAAAGGGTTTCGATGTCATTGGTCTCCATAATAATTTTTGGATGCAGATCGTTTTTCAGAAAATATCGGTCGATCGCTCTGCGAACATGGGTACCGGAGGAAAGAAGAACGGGTTCCCCCGGAAAAGATGCGAGGCTGAAATCCTGACTATTGGAAAAAGCACGGATAGCAGCTTCGCAGGAATCCGGATAAAGACGAAGCATCGTTTCATGAGGAACGATGGCACAAAACTTATCGGTGGTCAGCGGAAGGCTTTCCACTTCGGTATTCGGTTCAGGGCGAAGGCTTACAATTAAATCCAACTCCCCACTGAGCAGTTTTGTGTAGATTTCCTGATTATCACCGATCGCTGTATGAAGTTCTACAGCGGGGTAGCGCTTGCTGTAGACGGGCAAAATTTGGGGAAGGATGATTCTTGCACGGGTGCGGGTGATGCCGATCGATAGACTGCCGGTTCGTTCATTGGCGATGTCGTCAAGCTGGATATGGATCTGGCGTTCCAGATCGAGGATCTGCTTGGAGATGCGTAGCAAGCAAATCCCCGCATAAGTTAACGAAAGCCGGGGGGTTCGAAGAAAAAGCTTGACGTTGAGTTCATCTTCTAACCGGTTGATGTGACTGCTGAGGCTTTGCTGGGAGATGAAGAGCTTTTCAGCAGAACGGGAAATATTCAGTTCCTCTGCGACGTGAACAAAGTAGCGCAGGCTGGTAAAGTTCATTGATGGCAACTCCGTAAAACAAAATTTTTATTGTTATTTTTAATAATAGTACATGAAAATTGATGTAGCAAGCGAGAATCATAATATCGCAAAAATACTGTAAATATAGACAATTATTACGGCAAAAATTTATATAAATTAACATAAAAATAAAAATGCCATAAAAGGTACAAAAGAATAATTGTATTTTTTTGAAAAAATATCGTGTTTGATGTTTAGAGATGCGGCTCCTATAATGAAGGCGAAGGGAGGATGAAAATAGGATGTTTACATTGGAAGGAACCTTTGATTTGCATGTCCATGCATTTCCGGATGTCGTGGAACGGTTGGCAGATGATTTGAGCATTGCACGTAAGTGCAAAGAAGCGGGAATGAGCGGAATTGCGATTAAGGCGATGCAGGAGAGCACGACAAGCAGAGCTTATTACGTCAATCAGCTTTTGCCGGATTTTCGGATGGTTGGAGGAATTTGCTTAAACTATCCTGTGGGCGGAATTAATCCTTCAGCAGTGGATACCTCTCTTCGGTGTGGGGGGCGGATCGTATGGATGCCCACCATTCAATCGAAATTCCATGCCAAACTCAAAGGAAAATTGGGACGTGGTTCCGCCGGACTTTATTATTACAATCCTGCAGGGGCACAGGGCATCTGCATTCTCGACCAACAGGGAGAGCTTACCGGTGAAATCAAAGAGGTAGTGGCTCTGGTTAAAGAACATAATGCGCTGATCGGAACCTCTCATCTGTCGCCGGAGGAGATCCTCAAGCTTGTCCGCTATTGCCGTCAGGAGAAGGTCAAAATTATTCTCAATCATCTGGGATGGACCCCGCAGTATAGTTTGGAGCTAGCGCAAGAGGCGGTAGCACAACAGGCCTATGTGGAGCTGACCGCCGTGACGTTTGGAGGCTATACCCACAAAATGGCGATCCAGGACTGTGCACATTGGATCCGGGAACTGGGAAAAGAGCATTTGGTGTTGGCTACCGATGCCGGAGCGGTCCGATTTGCCCAGCCCTGCGAGTACCTGCGGACCTTCGCGGAAAATCTGATGGTGCAGGGAATTGATGAGCGGGAGATACGGCAGATGATGAGTGATAATCCATTGATGCTGATTGCCCAATGAAAATGGAGGGATTGGAATGAAGGATAAGGTGGTCGGAACCATAGGCTTTCGCTATCGTGAGACGATAGCGAGACCTTCTGCTGAGTCGGTCAGGAGGCTCTCTGATTATTCAAGCTGTAATATTTCTGATGGAATGCACAAAATGTATACAATGGACGGGGGAATCCGACCGATTAGTCCTGTTAAAAAGATTTGTGGCCCAGCGGTGACGGTGCGAATCTCTCTGGGGGATAATCTGATGCTGCACAAGGCATTGGGCTTGGTTAAGCCGGGGGATGTCCTGGTGGTGGATGCACAGGGAAGTACGGCATTTTCCGCCTGCGGAGGGATTATGATGCTGCGAATGGCCCGTCTGGGGGTGCAGGGAATCGTTGTAGATGGCGCCGTCCGTGATATAGAGGATATCCGGGAAATCGGATTGCCGGTCTATGCCCGGGGACTGAGCCCCCAGGGGGGAGGAAAAGCCGGTCCGGGGGAGATCAATTTTCCTGTTGCCTGTGGCGGCGTAGTGGTCATGCCGGGCGATATCATTCTGGCGGATGGAAATGGTGTTGTTTGTGTGCCGCAGGGAGAGGTCGATGCCGTTGCTGCGGGGGTTCAGGCAAAGTTGGAAAAAGAAAAGAAAAGCTATGCCGAAATCGAGGCGGGACAGCTGGTCAAAGGGGATATCGACAAAATTCTTAAAGAAAAACTCGGTTAAAGGGGTATATGGGGATGGAAAAACAGAAAATCGTATGGCTCGAAGTCCAGAGCCCTGCCGTTATGGAGGAAGCGAATCGGGCGCTCCCTGAAGGATTTGTGGTAGTTTATCCACAGTCCCGGACCGATCGGGAGGAACACACCCGTCTGATCGCTGAGGCGGACTATCTGATCACCCAGGGGATCGTCGTCGATCGAGAGCAGATTTTTCAGGCCAAAAAGCTCAAGATGATCCAAAAATTCGGAGTTGGCGTCGACAAAATCGATTTGGAAGCGGCCCGGGAAAGAAATATCCCAGTTTGTATTACGGCCGGGGCGAATGCTGTGGCGGTGGCAGAATTGGCCATTGCATTGATGCTTGCGGTAAACCGGCGCCTGCCTTATGTGGATCGTGCGGTGCGTGCGGGCCAATGGCCAAAGGCGGAGATGCGGGCGCAGTGCTACATGCTCGGGGATAAAACGGTCGGGTTGATCGGGATTGGAAATATCGCGAAGGAAGTAGCGCGGCGACTGTCTGGTTTTGGCGTCAAAGAGATTCTGTACTATGATATTGCGCCGCTCAGCGCCGAAGCGGAAGAGCGGTTAGGGGTTCATTTTGCATCTCTTGAGGAATTGATGGCGGCGGCAGATATTGTATCGATCCATGTTCCACTCTGTGATGGGACCCGGGGAATGATCGGCAAGGAGCAGCTGGCGTTGATGAAACCAACCTCAATTTTAATCAATACTTCGCGGGGGCATATCATCGATGAGGCAGCGCTGGTAGAGGCGCTTTGGAACAAAAGAATCCGCGGCGCGGGAATCGATGCCTTTGATGAGGAGCCCGTCTCTCCCGATAACCCGCTGCTGGTGCTGGAGAATACCGTTCTCACCTGCCATTACGGTGGAAGTGTGATCGACAATGTTTTGCCCCGTGCCCGGCATGCGTACGGAAATATCGAAAAGTTTTCAAAGGGGGAGCCGCTGGATCCCCGCGATATTGTTGTACCAAAGCGCTAATCATACATACGGGACAAGCGCGGTGTGCAAAGGGGGATACGATGTGAAGAAACGGACTATGACGATCAATTCCAATACGATAATGGGCGGATTAACGGCGTTATTTGGAACGGGGGTCCTGCTGGAGAGTATACGAATTTACCGATATGCCCGGTCTTTTTTGACAGGAGATCATATTGTTCCAGGGATAGCAGGGATCGCACTGATTCTTCTTGGAGTTTACCTGATGTTTTTCTCCCCTGCGCCCACGCATAAACCCACTTTCCCGACAGGGACGATTCTTTGGCGCATTTTAGGAACAGCAGTACTGATGATGGGGTATCTGGTAGTAATGGAATACCTCGGATATACGGTCAGTACCCTGTTGGCGAGCTATGGCCTTTTCCGGGTATTTGGAAAATATCCGCGGAAAAAGAGCGTGATACTGGCATTGGGAACGACTTTATTTGTCTGGTTGCTCTTTATCGCCTGGCTTAACATGCCGTTCCCGAGAGGGGTGTTTAAATATACCAATCTTCCCCTCTAACCACCGGGCCATGACGATTCAGGTAAGGAGGAACTGTGATGAATACGCTTTCCATGCTGATGGATGGGTTCGTGCAGGCGATGACCCTTCCCAATCTGGCGATGTGCGGCGTTGGTGTTTTGATTGGGACGTTGGTGGGGGTACTTCCGGGACTGGGTCCGGCTTCCTCTATTGCGATCTTGCTTCCGTTGACTGCGGTGCTCAGTCCATCTCAGTCGATTATTATGCTGGCGGGCATCTACTATGGTTCACAGTATGGCGGATCAACCACCTCGATACTGCTTAACATTCCCGGCGAAGCCAGTTCTGTAGTCACCTGTATTGACGGCTATCCGATGGCGCAGAAAGGAAAGGCGGGAGTTGCGCTGGGGGTTTCCGCTATCGGATCGTTTATTGCCGGGATACTGGGGGTTGTCGGCCTAGTTTTCTTTGCACCGGTCTTTGCGGAATATTCGCTGGCGTTTGGACCGCCGGAATATTTTGCGCTGATGCTGCTTTCCATGAGTATCGTGATCAATTTCACCGGGCAATCCGTTGTAAAAGGATTGATCGTGGGATTAATAGGGTATGTGTTGTCCTGCATCGGCGTCAGTCCGTTTTGCGGAATGGAACGGTTTACTCTCGGGATGGACAGCCTTTATGGAGGAATTGAAACCGTTTCGATGATCATCGGACTGGTGGCGGTCAAAGAGGTAATCATCGGTCTGGAGGAGGAACAGGTGGCAGTTTCTGCCGGGGAGATTGGCCGTGTTTTTCCGTCTTGGTCAGATCTGCGACGCAGCATTGGTTCGATGCTGCGCGGCGGTGTGATCGGTTTTTTCCTCGGTCTGTTGCCGGGATGTTCCCCTACTGTATCGACCTTTATGTCCTATGATTTGGAGAAGAAATTATCCAAACATCCGGAAGAGTTCGGTCACGGGGCAATTGAAGGAGTGGCTGGTCCGGAATCGGCGAATAACGCTAATGGATCGGCCGGATTTATCCCGCTGCTTTCCTTCGGCATTCCCTGCACCGCAACGATGGCGATGCTGCTGGTCGGACTTCAGATGTATGGGATTCAACCAGGACCGACCCTGTTTTCTTCCGGGGATGGTTTTGTATGGACGGTTATTGCAAGCATGTTTATTGGGAATATCCTGTTGGTATGCTTGAATCTTCCGTTGGTAGGATTCTGGGCCCGCTTGACCAGAGTACCCTATGGAATTTTGGGGCCGGTCATTCTTGTGCTCTGTGTGGTCGGATCATATACCCTCAATTACCGTCTTTTCGATGTATGGGTTACGCTTTTCTTTGGCGTTGTTGGCTACTTTTTGTCAAAGTATCGCTGGCCTGTAGTACCGATGATCCTGATGTTTATTCTGGGCAGCAAGATGGAAAGTTCCTTTACCCAGTCGATGAGCATGTCAAACGACGACCTGACAATTTTCTTTACCCGTCCGATTTCCTGTGTGATTTTGGTTGCCACGGTTGTTTTGATTGGCATATCGATTCGTTTGATGCTACGCACCCGCGCCAGAATGCGGGAGGTACAAAACGGAGACGGAGATGGGGATTTTGTGGATGAAAATTGATCCCGCTCTCCGATAAATCCCAGGAAGCAAAGGCTTCCGCAAAAAAAAGGAGGAGGAAATCCTGATGAAAAAGATCCTTGCCCTGATCCTGGCTTGTGCATGGCTGCTGATGGTATTGAGCGGATGTGCCGGTACTTCCTCGTCACAGGCACCACAGGCCTCAGAATCGGCATCCACGTCGCAAAATGTTTCGCAAGATACGGATTATCCGAAACGGCAGATCGATCTCATCGTTCCCTACAGCGCGGGTGGAGATACGGATCTGGCTGCAAGAGCGATTGCCGATTATCTTTCCAAAGAGTGGGATCAGCCCATCGTAGTAATCAATCAGAGCGGAGCAGTCGCCACTGCCAAAGAATTCAGCCGCGCCGAACCGGACGGGTACACTGTTATGGCGTTTATGAGCGGAGAAGCTTCCTGCCATAATGCGAATAATGTTACGCCGACCGTCGATTTCTCCAAAGACGTTACGCCGATTGCCCGGCTGACCCGGTTCCCCATCGCGTTCTGTGTCAAGGCGGACGCTCCATGGGCGGATTTTAAAGAATTCTCCGATTGGGTCGTAGAGAATCCGGACCAGCTGACCTGGGGCGCCAGTTCGATGACCGGGCCGGCTGCTATCAACGTAGCAGACTGGTGCAATGCGATTGGAGCCGACTTCACCCAGACTCGGATGGTTCAGGCAGACGGAGCGGCCGATGGTGCCACTAAGGTTGCGGGTGGACATATCACGGTTCATATCGGAGCTCCGAAAGGATTTATGTCTCTGGTTGATGCGGGTAAATGCCGGCTGATTGCAATGTCCCCCTTCCAGCACACCTATTATCCTGAAATTCCGACGGCAGAAGAGCAGGGCGTTCCCGGCATGACTTACTCCAATGCGGTTTGTCTCTGGATGCCCAACGGGGTAGATCAGGCGATCATCGATAAGTGGAATGCGGGCATTGAAAAGGCGTTTGCTGACCCGGTTTTCCAGGAAAGCATGGCAAAGATTGAAGCAATGGGTGATTACCTCAATGCAGAGGACACGAAAGCTTTTATCCAGGAGGAAATCGATAACTATACTGCTCTGGCTGAAGAGCTTGGGCTGCGAAAATAAGTATTTTGCGGCGTGAAATACAACAGGCCGCTTCCCCAGTTCGGGGAAGCGGCCTTGCTTTTTATTCGTAGAGCGGGAACTTCGCGCAAAGGGCGGAGACCTCCGAGCGGATCGCATCGGCACTCTGTTCGAAGTCGGTAGCGGTGCGGTAGATCCAGCGGGCGATCTGGATCATCTCGGGTTCCTTCATGCCGCGGGTAGTGACAGCCGGGGTGCCGATCCGCACGCCGCTGGTGACGAAGGGACTCTGCGGATCATTGGGGACGGCATTTTTGTTGAGGGTGATATAGACCTCATCGAGCCGGTGCTCAAGTTCCTTGCCGGTGATGCCGAGACGGCGCAGGTCGACGAGCATCAGATGATTATCGGTTCCGCCCGAAACCATATCGATCCCCAGGCGGGAGAACTCTTCCGCCATTGCCTTGGCGTTGGCGACGATCTGCCGGCCGTACTCCCGGAAAGCAGGCTGCATTGCTTCGCCGAAACAGACCGCCTTGGCGGCAATGATATGCTCAAGCGGACCGCCCTGAGTACCGGGGAAGATGGCCTTGTCAATTTTCTGGGCCAGCTCCTTTTTGCACAGGATCATACCGCCGCGAGGACCGCGCAGCGTCTTATGGGTGGTGGTGGTCACGACATCGGCATAGGGAACGGGGCTGGGATGGACACCGGCGGCGACCAGCCCGGCGATATGCGCCATGTCAACAAAGAGGTAGGCGCCGACCTCATGGGCGATATCGGCGAAGAGGTCAAAGCGAATCTCCCGCGGGTAGGCCGATGCGCCGGCGATAATCATCTTGGGCCGGTGCTCTTTGGCGAGGGCGCGGACCTGGTCGTAATCGATATACCCGTTTTCGTCCAGGCCGTAGGCCACCATCCGGTAATGCTTGCCCGAAAAGTTGACGGGAGAACCGTGGGTGAGATGGCCGCCATTGGCGAGGTTCATGCCCAGAACCGTGTCGCCGACGTCGCAGAGCGCGAAATAGACCGCCTCATTGGCCTGTGCGCCCGAGTGGGGCTGCACATTGGCATGCTCGGCGCCAAACAGCTCGCAGGCACGGCGGCGGGCGATCTCCTCGACAACATCGACACACTGGCAGCCGCCGTAGTAGCGCTTGCCGGGGTAGCCCTCAGCATACTTGTTGGTCAGAACCGACCCCATCGCCGCGAGGACCGCGGGGGAGACGATGTTTTCGCTCGCAATCAGTTCGATATTGCGGCGCTGGCGTTCAAGCTCCTGCTGCATGGCGGCGCCGACTTCTGGATCGCAGGAGCCGACAAAGCCGATGGTGTCCATCATCTTCTCGTACATAAAATCCTTTCCCCTTTCGCGCATCTGTGTTACTATAATAATAAGGTATGGGCGCCGTTGGCCGCGGTGGGTCGTGCGGCACCATGTGTCCCAGTATACCGTATTTTTTGACCGGACACAATCTCCGTAACCGAAAAGCAGAAAAATTCTCCCTGTACGGAACAAAAAAATGGATTTGTATGCACTTAAGGAGCAGAAGTGCCGGCACGGCCGCCGGCTGGGCGGTAATTTCGCCGAAAAGAACCGATGGCAGGAGGAAAAACAATGGGAATCGATTCGACTGGGCTGATGATGGGCGAAAGCAGCAATCCGCTGGTGCAGTTCTACCTTTCTCTTCCCCTCTGGGGGCAGGCGCTGGTGCGGACCTTCGGGGTAATTCTGGCCGCGGCGGTGCTGGGGATGCTGGTGGGAAAGTTTTATGCGTCGGTGCGCTATCCCGATCCCGAAAAGACCGGCGCTCTTTCTCCGAAGGTGCGGGCGGTGTTTCTGGTGGTGCTGCTTTTGTGTGGCATCTGGCTCTACCGCAGCATTACCCATCCGCCTGAGACAAAGGACCTTGCGGTGGATGGGCCGGAGGCTTCCCAGCCGACCGACGAATATGCGCCGGATGATGCCGGGGCATACGCCGCAGTCGGCGGCGCGGTGATGCTGGTGGGCTGAGTGACAGCAGATGCCCCGCGGATCCTGCAGAGGGACGCGGGGCATTTTTGTGCCCCGGACCGCAATATCTTGTGCGTACATCAACAAGAAACCACAACCGGCAGGAGTTGGTGGATACGGTTTACATAATTGTATAAAAGCGCTGAAATTGGGAAAGCTCCTTCGTGGAAAACGGAGAATTTCCCCAAATCGAAAAAAACTGCCGGAAATTTTAAAAAAAGGCAAAAAAGGGCTTGCAAAGGCCGTTTTCCTGTGATATGATAACCCTTGCGTGACTGCACTGATATGCGTTGATGCGGGAGGTGGCCGCCCTTGAGGCGGGGAATTTCCGCGGAGTATGTCCGATTTCAAACCGGGCGACCCATCAAACCGAACCGGAAGGCAGGGGATTCCTGCGCCCTCCGGGGCCGTGCGAAGGCTCATTTTTCCCGGCTAAACCGCGTCGCGGTTTAACCGGTTTTTTGCGGGAAGATGAGAAAACACACGGCACAGTGGATTGAAAAAAGGGCGTCTCCGGCAACTAAAAACAGGAGGCGAAAGAAATGGCAGTCAAAGAAAAAATCCGTATCCGGGTCAGAGGCTATGACCACCAGCTGGTCGATGCGGCCGCAGAGAAGATCGTTGAAACCGCCAAGCGCACCGGCGCGAAGGTTTCGGGACCGATCCCGCTGCCGACCGACAAGGAGATCGTCACGATCCTGCGCGCGGTCCACAAGTACAAGGATTCCCGCGAGCAGTTCGAGATGAGAACCCACAAGCGGCTCATCGACATTCTCCGTCCCAGCAACAAGACGGTCGAAGCGCTCACCGGACTCGAGCTGCCTGCGGGCGTCGAGATCGAGATCAAGCTGTAATTGCACAGACTTGATCGCCGCGCCGGAAGGGTTCCGGAGAAGCGGCAGAAGGTAATGTTGGCATACGCCAACCAATAACCGAAGGAGGAAAACAACATCATGCAAAAGGCAATCATCGGCAAGAAGCTCGGCATGACCCAGCTGTTTGACGAAAACGGCGTCGTGATTCCGGTCACCGTCGTCGAGGCGGGTCCCTGTGTCGTCGTCCAGAAGAAGACGGCCGAAAACGACGGATATAATTCCGTGCAGCTCGGCTTTGGCGAGGTCACGGACAAGCACGTCAACAAGCCCATGAAGGGTCATTTCGCCAAGGCGGACGTCGCCTGCAAGAAGGTTCTGCGCGAGTTCCGGCTCGACAGCATCGAGGCGTCCAACGTCGGCGACATCGTCAAGGCCGATTGCTTCGCCGTCGGCGAAAAGGTGGATGTCTGCGGCACCAGCAAGGGCAAGGGCTACGCCGGCACCATCAAGCGGTACGGCAACCGTTCCCTGAAGGCTACCCACGGCACCGGCCCTGTCGCGAGACAGTCCGGCTCGATGGGCGCCTGCTCGACCCCCTCGAGAATCATGAAGGGCAAGAAGATGCCCGGTCACATGGGTGTGGAGCGGGTCACCGTCCAGAACCTCGATATCGTCCGTGTGGACGCCGAAAACAACCTGATCGCCCTCAAGGGTGCGATCCCCGGCCCGAAGGGCGGCATCGTCTTCATCACCGATGCTGTCAAGGGCCAGAAGGCTTAAGGGAGGAGGAAGTCACCATGCCGAAGGTTACAGTTTATAACATGTCCGGCGCGCAGGTCGGGGAGATCGAGCTCTCCGAAGCGGTGTTCGGCATTTCGCCCAACCAGGTCGCGGTGCATGCGGTGGTCAAGAACTATCTGGCCAACCAGCGCCAGGGAACCCAGTCGACCCTGACCAGAACCGAGGTCAGCGGCGGCGGCAGAAAGCCCTGGAGACAGAAGGGTACCGGCCACGCCCGTCAGGGTTCGATCCGCGCTCCCCAGTGGACCCACGGCGGCATCGCGCTCGGCCCGAAGCCCCGCGATTACCGGTATTCGCTCAACAAGAAGGTCCGCCGCCTGGCGCTCAAGTCGGCCTTCTCCGCCAAGGTGCTCGAGAACAGCCTGATCGTCGTCGATGAGATCAAGGCCGACGAGTACAAGACCAAGGCGGTCATCGCGATGCTCAAGGCGCTCAACGTCGAGGGCAAGGCGCTGGTTGTCACCGCGGAGAAGGATGAGAAGTTCATCCGTTCAGCCGCCAATATCCCCGGCGTCAAGACCGCGCTGACCAACACCATCAACGTTTACGACATCGTCAACGCCGGCAAGCTGGTCCTTTCCAAGGATGCTGTCGCGAAGATCGAGGAGGTGTACGCGTAAATGAAAACCGCACAGGATATCGTCATCCGCCCCATCATTACCGAGCGGAGCATGGGCGGCATCGCCGCTGGCAAGTACACCTTTGAGGTGGCCAAGGACGCCAACAAGAGTGAGATCGCCGAAGCGGTTGAGACCCTCTTCCCCGGCACCAAAGTTAAAGCGGTCAACACGATGCACGTGCGCGGCCGTCAGAAGCGGATGGGCCGCAATGTGGGCATGACCCGCAGCTGGAAGAAGGCAGTCGTCACCATCAAGGCCGATTCCAAGAAGATCGAGTTCTTCGAGAGCATGGTCTGAGTCGGAGATTGATCCGGCATTCATGAGAAATAATGACGACTTGGGTATGGGAGTCTCATAGTTCCCGCTAACAAGTTATGAGGAGTGAAACATCAGATGGCGATTAAATTTTACAAGCCCACGACCCCCGGCCGCCGTCAGATGACCGTCACCGACTATTCGGGCCTCTCGAAGGTTGCCCCCGAAAAGAGTCTGCTTTCGGTCATTAAGGCATCCGCGGGCCGCAATAATACCGGCCGCATCACCGTCCGCCACCGCGGCGGCGCCAACCGCAGAAAGTACCGCATTATCGACTTCAAGCGCGATATGCAGGGTGTGCCCGCCACGGTGCTGACCCTGGAGTACGATCCCAACCGCTCGGCGCACATCGCGCTGGTGCAGTATGAGGGCGGCGAGAAGCGCTACATCATCGCGCCGCAGGGCCTCAAGGTCGGCGATGTGGTGATGAGCGGCGAAGGCGCCGACATCAAGCCCGGCAACGCGCTGCCGCTGACCGGTATCCCGGTCGGTACCTTTATCCACAACGTTGAGCTCTACCCCGGCA
>CASEBP010000139.1 GCA_949285275.1 uncultured Oscillospiraceae bacterium
GAGGGAGCCGACCTCGCCCTCTGGGCCGGCCGTCTTCCCTTTCTGCTCAATCCTCCTCCCAGCCGGCTTCGGCGCCAGATCGACGAACACCTGAGTCAGTACGGGGTGAAAATCAAGCCGTTTCTGACCATCAGCGACAACGAAACACAGATCGTAATCGCCGCCCAGAATGTCGGCGCCTGCTTTGCTCCACAGATGATGGCCCACCACGCCCTGCAGATCAACGCCTCCCAGCCGGACAATCCACTGATGGCCTTTCGGATCGCCCATCTCTATCAGGCGGGGCGTCTCGACCTGGTTTATCCCAAGGAGGCGTTTCTTCCCCGGTATACCCGGGCGCTGATCGGATTGATGCGCCAGGAGGTGGAGCGATACCGCACCATCGCGCTGTAACCGGACAGAAAAAGGCTGCCGCAACCGCGGCAGCCTTTTTAACAATCAATCGCCGTAATCGCCCTTCTTCATCCGGCGCTTTTTGATCCGTTCCGCTCTCTTTTCGCTCACCCGCTCGGAGAAGCGATAGAAGATCGGCACCAGGAAGAGGGTCAGGAAGGTGGAAACACTCAGGCCGCCAATCACGACCGCCGCCATTCCCTGCATCATCTCGACTTCGCCGCCGATGCCAATCGCCATCGGCACCAGCGACAAAATCGTGGTCAGGGTGCTCATGAGGATCGGCCGCAGACGGCTCTGTCCGGCCGCCTTGAGGGCGGCGGTGATCTCCAGGCCCTGTTCAGCCCGCAGCAGATTGGTGTAGTCGATCAGGACGATCGCGTTGTTGACAACGATGCCTACCAGCATAACCAGACCAATCAGCGAGGTCATGCTGATCGACTGTCCGGTGATCAACAGAGCAGCAAAGGCACCTGTCAGCGCAAACGGCACCGAAATCATGACGACAATCGAGAACTTCATCGACTCAAACTGAACCGCCATGACCACAAAGACCAGCCAGATGGCAGTCAGCAGCGCAATGCCGATCGAGGAGAACTCATCCTGCATCATCTGCATCGTTTCCCCTTCCACCAGATCGACACCGTCGGCGAAGGTCAAATCCGACAGGATACCGTTGCGGATCGTATTGGTCAGCTGGGTGGCCGAAACCCCGGTGGCAACCTCACCGGTAATGCTGACCGAATATTTACCGTCGGTGCGGTTGATGGTGGACGGAGCATTGCCATAAACCACCTGCGCCATATCGGTCAACGGCACCTGGGAATCCCCAATGGTAATGAGCATGCCGGACAAATCGGACACATCATAGAACCGATCGTCGGGATACTGCACCTTGACCGAATATTCGCTGTCCCCTTCCTGAAGGGTGGTAGCTTCAATTCCCGAAATCATGTCTCTGACCTGCGACACCACCGCCGACGGGGTCGTGCCATAGCCGGCCGCCTGGACCGGATCCACCACAATCTCGGCGCGGGGTTCACCATCCGAAAGGCTGGTGCTTACCGAAATGATCTCCGGATAGGTACGCATATACTCCTTGAGCTGCTCAGAGGCCTCCTCGACCTGGGACAGATTATTGCCCTGCAGCGAGAAGGAAACGCCCGATGAACCAAAGGACATCTCATTGCGCCGGGAAACATCGATAGAACAGTTTTCAATATGGGCTGTATCCTGGCGGATCCGTTCTACGACCGCATCGGTATCAACCGTCCGGTCGTCTTTAAGGCTAATGCTCAGCGAGGCGGATCCTCCTTGGCTTCGCAGCGAGTATTCATCGACATCGTCATACGTTTGGATAATCGACTCGATTTCGGTCATAATCGCATCGGTCGCCTCGAGATTCAGTCCGGTTTTCGTGGTAACCGAAAGATCGATGTTGCCGCGGTCCATCGACGGCATCAGCTCCATGTCGATATGCGAGAACATAAAGCCGGTTCCGCCCAGCAGCAAAACGGCCAGCAGAACAACGATCACCCGATACCGCAATGCTTTATCCAGGCCCACAACATACATTCGTTCCAGCGCGTGGACTCCCCGGGCGATCAGCCCGCTGTCCTTCTCCACCGGCCGCGTCTTAACAAAGAGAAGCGGCACAACGGTCAGCGCCGACAGCAGCGAGGCGCTCAGAGAAAACACAATGGTGAAGCCGACGTCCTTGAAAAGCTGACCGGACATACCATCCATCAGCGCAATCGGCAGAAATACCACGATGGTCGTCAGCGTAGAGGCAATAATCGAAGATGCTACAATCCGGGCGGCCTCCTCCGCTGATTCAATAAAGCTTCTTCCGGTTGCACGGATTTTAAAGCAGCTTTCCATGACGACAATCGAGTTGTCCACCATCATACCGATGCCGACAACCAGACCGCCGAGGCTCATCATGTTGATGGTCATCCCGTAGACGCTCATCATAACCAGCGCAGCGAAAACCGACAGAGGCATCGCCAGCGCGACGATCAGTGAGGATTTCGGCTCGCCAAGGAAGAAGAACAGGACGATCATCGAAATGACCATGCCCTGCAGCAGCGAGGAAATGACGCTGACAATATTGTCCATAATCGTTTCGCCGCTGTTATTGGTAATCTCAATCGTCAGTCCGAGGTTTTGCGAATTGAGTTCGTCGATAACCTCCTCCACCTGGTTGCAGATGGAAATGGTGTTGGCACTCTGATTTTTTGACACCGAGATTCGGATATTCTCCTGCCCATTCTGCCGGCTGATCGAGCTGTTGCGCTCCTCCACCATCTCGACATCGGCGACGTCGGTCAGGTAGATGATGTCCCCTGTCGACAGGGAGATCGGAATGGTCAGCAGGCTCTCCATCGTGTCATAGCTGGCGCTGCCCAGCAGGGACAGCTCCACTTCGCCACGATTGATCGTACCGGTCGTCGTGGTGAAATCGGCCGAGGAGATCGCCGAGGCGATCTGGGAAAGGGAAAGCCCAAACTGGGTCATCTCCTCCTCCTTGACCTGAATCCGAATGTAGTCCCGCTTGCCGCCCATGACATCGACCGATGAAACGCCCGAGATCCGTTCGATCTGCGGCACGATCTCATCCTCGATATAGGTCAGCAGGTTGTCGTCCCCGGTGGAGAGCACCGACAGCGACATGATCGAGTCGGAATCCATCCCCATTTCCATGATCATCGGATCATCGCAGTCATCGGGAAGACGCAGATTATTGATTGCGTCCTCAATTTCGGTGCGCTTTTCGTCCATGTCGATGTCATAGTCGAATTCCAGCACCGTCATCGAGGAGCCCTCGGAGGAACGGGAGGTCATCGATGTGTAATCCGACACCCCGGAAAGGGCGGCCTCCACCACATCGGTAACCAGCGAGTCAATTTCCTCCGGTCCGACGTCGGAATACCGGGTCATCACCATGAAAACCGGCATATTCATCTCCGGCGTAGACTCGATGTCCATCGACATAACCGAGGAAATTCCAAAAATAACCAAGCATGCCACACACATCAGTACCGCCACGGGGCGGTGCAGCGCAATCTTTGAAATGTTCATTGCCTCAGACCTCGCTCTTCAGGGAAACTGCCACCCCGTCCGCGAGATCGGGATGCCAGGTTGTGATCACCTGCGAGTCGATCGTCAGGCCGTCGAGCACCTGTGCATAAGTACGGGTAGTAATCCCCAGCGTCACATACACCTGCGCGGCATGGCCGTCCTGATAGACAAAGACATAGGGATTTCCGTCTGCATCGTAGGAAATGTCATCGACCGAGATCACCAGTGCATCCTCGGCATTTTGGGTTGCAGCGGTCACCTTGGCCGAGACGCCGGACAACAGAGGACTGTCCTCATTGAGATTGGCAGTGACCGGGAACAGCCCGACCGAATTTGCCTTGGAGTCGATTTCGACCACCGTCGCCTCATAGGTCCCGCTTCCCTTGGTCACCATCACGGTATCGCCGATTTCCAGCGCCGCGACACCGTCGGCCGAGACATTGAACTCGATGGACATGACATTCTGGTTGGAAATGGTATAGGCCGCCGTCTGGGTTGAGGCGTTCTCATACAGGGTGATGTCCTTGCTCTCGATCGTTCCGCTGATCGGAGCATAAACCTTGGTATCCTCCACCTGCTGCAGCGCGGACTGATAGCTCAGCTCCGCCGCCTGCCGCTGCAGCTCATAGCTGCCGCTGTTCTCGTCGACCTGCTGGCTCTTATAGATCTCATATTTCTCGAGTGCTTCTTCGTAAGCGGTATAGGCATTCTCAAAGCTGGTGACATAGTCCTGATAATCGGTATAGTCATCGAGCAAATCGTAGTAATCATCCTCGGCGTCGAGCAGTTCCGCCCAGGTCTCGTCGGTCTGCTCCTCGTCATAGGCGTCACAGGCATCCTTCCAGCGCTTTCTGACCTTGCGGAACTCCGACATGTCAAAATCGTCATCGCTGGCCAGATCCAGGCTGTCGCGTGCCCGTTCATAGGACTGTCTTGCCTGTTCAATCGCCGATTCATAGCTGAGAATGGTCAGAGCATTTCCAGAACCGGATTCCTCAATCTCGATGTCCTGCAGCGTCCGCTCATAGTCGACCTTTGCCTGTTCGAGAGAAAGCTGTGCATCCGCATCATCGATGGTAAAGAGCAGATCTCCCGCCTGCACCTGCTGCCCCGCTTCAAAATAGACAGCGGTAACCGTACCGGAGGTTTTCGGATAGACGTCGACCGACTGGGCCGCCTTAACCGTACCGATATAGTCGGTTGTCAGCGACAGGTCCTCCACGTTTGGCGTTGCCACACTGACCGAAATCGCCTGATCGGACAGCGCCTGCGCCGCTGCTCCTGCGGATGCTCCTCCCGAGTCCCGGGCGCCTCCCTGTCCGGCCGGCTGATCGGAGCCGCCGCATCCTCCCAATGCCAGGACCAGTGCAGCCGCCAGCGCGAGACAAATCATTTTCTTTCCGTTCACAGGAACACACTCCTTTGTTGTTTGCTCTGTTGCCAATCCAATCCTATGGGCCGGTGCTAATGTTCCATTGATGTTTCTGTGAAAATTAAACGAAAATACAAGTTTCTGGCAAAAGAAACGGGGGACTCAAAGGTCCCCCGCTTTCTGTATTTATCGGGCATTCTGATAGATCTGATAGATCTCCTCTTCACCCAGTTTCATCAGGCCACCGATCTTGCGTCCGCCAAAGTGGGTGCACTTGATGGCCATTTCCCGCATCTCCGCATCGGTCGGTTCGCGGCCGATAAGCTGGGTGATGGTGATCGGCATTCCCAGCGAGGAGAAGAACCGTTCGGTCTGGCGAATCGCCTCCATCGCCGTCTCCTCCGGATGCTCATAGTTGAGCGGGATGCCCCAGACGTTGGTGCCATAGCGTGCAAACCGCAGCATATCCTGTCCACAGACAAACCGCGCCCAGGATCCCCAGACCGCCGCAAGGCCGGCGCCGTGTGCAACATCATACATTCCGCTGAGCTCATGCTCCAGCTGATGGGAAGCCCAGTCCCCCGCCCGGCCCAGACCGGTCAAATGATTGTGGGAAAGGCTCCCGGCCCACATGATCTCACTGCGGGCCTGATAGTTGGTCGGATCGCTAAGGCAGACCGGACCATACTGAATAACGGTACGCAGCAGCGCCTCGGCAATCCGGTCGGTCATCTCATTCTCCCCGCCGGGCGAGAAGAACCGCTCAAAGGTATGCAGCATGATATCCACAACCCCGCAGGCGGTCTGGTAGGGGGGGAGGGTGTAAAGCAGCTCGGGGTTCATCAAAGCGAAACGCGGGCGCAGGAGCGAGTGGTTGAATCCGCGCTTGAGGTTGCCGTCCTCGTGGGTAAGCACACTCGAAGTGCTGGTCTCACTGCCTGAGGCGGCGAGGGTGGGAATCGCAGCGATGGGCAGCGCCGTCTGCGGCAGCGCCTTTCCGCTATAGAAATCCCAGACATCCCCGTCATAAGGAACCCCCATTGCAATGCCTTTGGTCGAATCCATCGCCGAACCTCCGCCGACCGCCAGCAAAAAATCCACCTTCTCCCGGCGGCAGAGCTCGATTCCTTCCTTGGCCAGGCCGAGATGAGGATTGGGTACCACGCCGCCAAGCAGGATGTAGGAAAGGCCGGCCTTCTCCAGCGAGGCGGTCACGCGATCAAGCAGTCCGCTGCGCTTGACGCTGCCACCGCCGAAGTGGACCAAAACCCGGCTGCCTCCCCAGGCCTTGATCTTTTCACCGGCCTGTTCTTCGACGCCCTTTCCGAAGATGACTTCGGTGGGAGAATAGAAGGTGAAACTGTTCATAGACTCGCTCCTCCTCAAGGAAGCCGGGCGAATTGCCCGGCTTCCAAATTCATGTATATTTATTGTAGCGCATGGCGCGGTTCCTGTCCAGCATCTTTTTCGGGAGAGGGCATCACCCACGCCTGATGGTCAGTGTGCAGCAGATGATGGGCTTTTTCAGAGAGCGGATGCCCCAGATAATCCTGATACAGCCGCTGTACCTCCGGATTCTCATGGGAAAACCGGATCGGGTTGCCCGCGTCGAGCTGATAGAGAACCCCGCCGCGTTCCCCGGCCCGCTCACAGCCTTCGCAGATCGGCTGGCCGCCTCCTCCTGCACAGCCACCGGGACAGGCCATGACCTCAACAAAGTCATACTGCACCTCTCCGCGCAGCAGCGCCCGGATCAGCCGGTCGGCGTTGCCCAATCCGCTGACCGCCGCCACCCGCAGCAGATTGCCCGCCAGATTGAACTGGGCCTCCCGCCAGCCCGCCTCACCCCGAATCTGGGAAAAGGCGTCGGGATCGGGATTGGAGCCGGTCGCCAAGAAGCAGGCGCTGCGAAGCGCCGCTTCCATCACCCCACCGGTCACCCCGAAGATGACCGCCGCACCGCTTCCTTCGCCGAGCGGGGAATCAAACGGTTCCTCACCCAGCAGTTCCGGCCGGATATGCTCACTCTTGAGCATCCGATCCAACTCCCGGGTGGTCAGGACGAGGTCAACATCCGGACCGGCACCGGCATCCTGCATCGTGGGAAGCGCACACTCCTGCTTCTTGGCCAGACAGGGCATGACCGAGATGCAGCGGATCCGTTCGGGCGGCACGCCGATCTTTTCTGCAAAATAGCTCTTGGTCACCGCACCAAACATCTGCTGCGGCGACTTGGCGCTCGACAGATCGGGCACCAGCGAAGGATAGTGGGATTTGGCAAACCGCACCCACCCCGGGCAGCAGGAGGTGAACAGCGGGCGCCCGTCAAAGTTGAGGTTCTTCTGACGGGCGAGGAATTCACTCCCCTCCTCCATGATGGTCAGGTCAGCCGAGAAATTGGTGTCAAAAACATAGTCAAAGCCGATACGGCGCAGCGCAGCGGCCAAACGGCCGGTGGTCGCCGTCTCCGGAGCCAGGCCGAAGCCCTCTCCCCAGGCGGCCCGGACAGCGGGAGCCACCTGTACGACGGTCACCAGTTCGGGATCGCAGAGCATCGCAAAGGCCTTTTCGGTATCGTCCCGCTCCCGCAGGGCGCCGACCGGACAGTGGGTAATACACTGCCCGCACAGAGCGCAGTCAACCTCGGCAATCCGCCGGTTGCGGGAAACGTCGACCGTCGTGCGGGATCCGGTTCCTTCGACGTCCCAGATTCCGAGTCCCTGGACCTTTTCACAGACCTGCACGCAACGCATACATTTGATACATTTCGACGCCTCCCGATAGAGCGGGAAACTGTGAGTCCAATCGTTTCGGGCCGGCAGAACCGGATAAAGGTTTTCGAGGATTCCCAGATCATTGGCGACGGTCTGCAGCGCGCAGTTGCCGCCCCGCACACAGGAAGAACAGCGCCCGTCATGCTGAGAAAGTATCAACTCGACGTTGAGTTTCCGCGCCTCACGAACCCGGGGGCTGTTGGTATGAATGACCATACCCTCCTGGACCGGGCTGTTGCAGGAGGGCACCAGCGTCCGAGTCCCCTCGATTTCGACCACACAGACCCGGCAGGCACCGATTTCATTGATCTTCTTGAGGTAGCAGAGGCTGGGAATCATAACCCCGGCGGCACGGGCCGCCTCGAGGATGGTCGTTCCCTCCGGCACCGAGACCGGAATCCGGTCGATCGTCGCATTTACCATTGCTTGCTCCTCCCTCCCTTAAATCCGCCATAGCCGAAATGGTCGCAGCGCAGGCAGCGATGAGCCTCCTGCCGGGCCTCCTCATCGGTCATTGCCGCTTCGATCAGCGCAAAGTCGCTGCGCCGTTCGTCAGCCGGACGTTCGGAGGGAGACACTCTGCCGCAGGCCGGATGGTCATAGAGCCGAACACCGGGAATTTCAACGTCGACAGTGATCTCATGGCGGAATCCGAGATATTCGTCAATATTTGCCGCTGCAACCTTGCCCGCCGCAATCGCCATAATCGCCGTAGCCGGGCCGGTGACACAGTCCCCACCGGCGAAGACGCCCGTGATGGTACCGACGTCGCTGGTACTCATCGCATCGATGACTCCGCGCTTGATCGGCACGCCATATTCCTCAAACGGCGCCACCTCGATACCTTGGCCAATCGCCACAACAACGACGTCGCAGGGAATTCGCCGCTGCGGCACCTCAGCCGGACGGGGACGGGGACGGCCGCCCGAATCCGGCGCACCGATGATCTGAGGCTGGGTCCACAGCGCACAGACCTCGCCATCCTCATTTCCCTCAATCCGCAGCGGGGCCTGCAGGGTTAGAATCTCACATCCCTCGGCCATCGCGCCCTGGATTTCCTCGGGCAGCGCAGTCATATCCGCCTCCCGCCGCCGGTAGACACAGGTGACCCGTTCGGCCCCCATCCGCCGGGCGCTGCGGGCGCAGTCCATCGCAACATTGCCGCCGCCAATAATGACGACCCGTTTGCCGGTAAAATCAGGGGTTGCCCCATCGCCGACCTCACGCAGCATCTCAACCGCCGAGATCACCCCTTTGAGCTTCTCCCCTTCGATGCCAACCGTCTTGTCGGCCTGAGCGCCGATCGCGATGTAGATGCAGTCGAACCGCCGGCGCAGTTCCCGCAGTGAGAAATCCCGTCCGATTTCAACATTGAGATTCACCCGGATCCCGGTCGAAAGGATTGCATCGATGTCCTCGTCAAGCCGTTCACGGGGCAGACGATAGTTGGGAATCCCGTAGCGCAACATTCCGCCGAGCGCCGACCGCTTCTCAAAGACCTCCACCTCATGTCCCATCAGCGCAAGGAAATAGGCAGCCGAAAGCCCGCCCGGACCGCCGCCGATGACCGCCACCCGTTTGCCGGTGGCGGGAGCACACGGCGGCACCGGCACCTGTCCGGCATGATCGACGGCATACCGCTTGAGAGCGCGGATCGAAACCGCCGCGTCGACCATATTGCGGCGACAGCGGGCCTCACAGGGATGCTCGCAAACCATCGCACAGGATGTCGGAAATGGGTTGTCCTTGCGGATCAACCGCACCGCATCGGCATAGCGCCCCTCAGCCACCAGCGCAATATAACCTGGAATGTCCACACCGGCAGGGCAGAGCGCTACACAAGGAACCGGCTGGTTGAGGTTGCACAGGCAGCGATGACGCAGGATATGCTCCTCATAATCATCCCGAAAGCCTTCAAGCCCTTTGAGCACCATCGAGGCCGCCTCCCGGCCGATCGCGCAATCAGCGGTATCAACGATGACACGTGCTGTGCGCTCGATCAGTCCGAGCGTCTCGATCGTCGCCTTCCGGTCGAGCACCTCTTCGACCAAGCGGGTCAGCTGCCACAGCCCGATCCGGCAGGGTACACATTTTCCGCAGGTCTGGGCATGGCAGAGATGCAAAAAGGCCAGGGAAAGATCAACCGGGCAAAGACCTGGCGGGCTGGCAGTAATACGACGTTCTACATCGCGGTACAGCCCTTCCACCACCATCTGGGCGCGGTTGGGGGACATGATCTCCAATCGGCTCACACAAGACTCCTCCTCCTCGTTTATTTGGGACAAAGCCCCTCCGGGTGTCCGATAAGCCACTGTCATCATATCGATTATATACAAGGCTGTCAATATATTTGCGCCGATTTTGTATAATGTATCCACATTCTTGATTGTTTGTTATTTCACTATCACAATACCTTCCCCATTCGTCCTTTTCCCCGGTATCTCCGTTGCAGAAAATCCCACCAGAACGCGGTTTTTTCTTGAAATCGCCGACTGCCTGTGATATAATGCCTTTGTTATATTTGTGTCAATGTGACGACCCGCTCTGTCCGTGCGGCCGCGCCATATTCCTACTATCACCATTTGGGAGGACTGCGACAATGAACCTGCAAGAGATCTACCGTTCCAAGCTGACTACCGCCGAGCAGGCGGTCCGTGTTGTCAAGTCAGGAGACTGGATCGACTACGGCTGGTGCTCCGGCCACCCAGTTGCCCTCGACGCCGCTCTGGCCCGCCGGATGGGAGAGCTGCATGATCTGAAGATCCGCGGCGGCATCTGTATGTGGGTACCTGAAATCTTCAAAATCGACAACCCTGCCGACCACTTCTGCTGGAACTCCTGGCACATGAGCGGCATCGAACGCAAGGCCATCGACGCCGGCTTCGCCTACTATATACCGCTGCGCTATTCTGAACTGCCCCGCTACTACCGGGAGAATATCGCCCCGCCCGACGTCGCGATGTTCCAGGTCTGCCCAATGGACGAGCACGGCTACTTCAATTTTGGTCCCAACGCCTCCCATCTGATGGCGGTCTGTGAGACAGCCAAAACGGTAATCCTGGAGGTCAACCGCAACATGCCCCGCTGCTACGGCGGCAGTGAGACCGAGATTCATATCTCGCAGGTTGACATGATCGTCGAGGGGGACAACCCGGCTATGGCCGAAATGGGAGCCGCTGCCCCCACTGCCGTCGATGAAGCGGTGGCGCGGCTGATCGTCGAGGAGATTCCCAACGGCGCCTGCCTCCAGCTGGGAATCGGCGGAATGCCTAATGCCGTTGGATCGATGATTGCCACCTCCGACCTCAAGGACCTCGGCGTACACACCGAAATGTATGTGGATGCCTTCGTCGACATCGCCCGCGCCGGCAAGATCAACGGCTCGAAGAAGGCGATTGACCGCGGCAGACAGGTTTTTGCCTTTGCGGCAGGCACGCAAAAACTTTACGATTATATTAAGGAGAATCCCGCCGTCATGGCCGCGCCGGTCAACTACACCAATGACGCCCGCACCATCGCTCAGATCGATAACTTTATGTCGATCAATAACGCCGTCGATCTCGATCTGACCGGTCAGATCAACGCCGAGTCCGCCGGACACCGCCACATCTCCGGCGCGGGCGGCCAGCTCGACTTTGTGCTCGGTGCCTACCTCTCAAAGGGCGGAAAGAGCTTCATCTGCTGCTCCTCCGCCTTCAAAGGGAAGGACGGTGTCCTTCGTTCCCGAATCGTCCCCACCCTCTCGGACGGATCGACGGTCACCGATACCCGCACCAACCTGCACTATCTGGTCACCGAATATGGAAAGGTCTGCCTCAAGGGCCTTTCTACCTGGGAGCGCGCCGAAGCGATTATCTCGGTCGCCCACCCCGATTTCCGCGAGGATCTGATCAAAGAAGCAGAGCGGCTGAAGATTTGGCGCCGTTCCAACCGGTAATCATTCTGTTCTCATGGGCCACGCTGAACTCGGCGTGGCCCTCCGCTTTGGTTTGGAAGGAGAAATCACGATGACCCGCAAGGAATTGATCACCCTCTGCCTGCGCTTTCCCGACGCCTATGAAGACTACCCGTTCGGGTCCGAACCGGACGGACAGACGATATGGACGGTCATCCGCCACCGCTCCAACCGCAGGTCCTTTGCACTGATCTTTGAGCGCGGCGGCCTGTGCGTCAACCTCAAATGTGACCCTCCTTACGCCGACCTGCTGCGCCGCTCCTTTGAGAGCATCACCCCCGCCTACCACATGAACAAGGTCCACTGGAATACGGTAATGCCCAACGGAGATCTGCCGTACGAGGAGCTGATCGCCCTGATCGAGCACAGCTATCGGTTGACACTGCCAAAAAAAGCGAAAAATCCTTGATAGCAACACAACATTGTAGTGATATTTATCCATTTTTGCTTCAATATCTGGTGTTTTACGGGGAGAATGTCGTGCTTTTTGACGAAAATTTTATTCGTGTTAGAAAATTAACAAATACCTCTTGCATTCGTGATTCCGGCGTGCTATAACTATAATTGTTATATCTGTAACAAGGATATAGATAGGTTGTTTTGCGCCAAAATGGGTTTCCGCGGTGCAATCCAGCCGGCCGTTTGGTAAAACCGTCGGGCGTAAAAAGGTCCGCCCGTTGCGTTTGACTCTAACATAGGAGGAGAAAACAATATGGACTTTGTACTGAGCAAAGAACAGCAGATGCTCCGCAAAATGTATCGCGAGTTTGCGGAAAACGAGGTCAAGCCTCTGGCTGCCGAGATCGATGAGGAAGAGCGCTTCCCCATGGAGACGGTTGAGAAGATGGCCAAGCTCGGCATGATGGGCATCTACTTCCCCAAGGAATACGGCGGCGCCGGCGGCGACGTCCTTTCCTATGCAATGTGCGTGGAAGAGCTGGCCAAGGTTTGCGGCACCACCGCCGTTATTCTGTCGGCTCACACCTCGCTGTGCTGCGCTCCGATCTTTGAGAACGGCACCGAGGAGCAGAAGATGAAGTATCTGCCCGACCTGCTGTCC
>CASEBP010000140.1 GCA_949285275.1 uncultured Oscillospiraceae bacterium
GGAAAGGGTCTCTTCGATCAGGCGCAAAAATACCTGGGTCTTTCCGCTCCCGGTCACCCCATAGAGCAGCGATACCTCCGGTTTCCCGCTTTGCCCGATCCGGGACAGCTGTTCAAAGACGGCCTGCTGCCTCTCGGAGAGCCGGATTGGCGCTGTTTCGATGGCTGAATCACCGCGGGACACCACCCGTCGCGGGGTCAGGACCTCATAAAGTTCCAACATCCCGCTTTTCTGCATCCGGCTGATCACAGCGCGGGTCACCCCAGTGAAGTAGCAAATCTCCTTGACCGAGGCACTCCCCACCTGTTCCAGCAGCTCGATCACCTGCCGCTGCTTCTTGGTCGGGGAACCCGTCTCTGCGCCCTCCAGCAGGCGAGCCATCACGGCGCGTTCGTCCACAATCCGCTTACGCACCAGTTGTTCCTGCTCCGCCAGGCCTTTTTCCAACAGCTCGGCCAGAGCCGGCGCCTCCTCGGTCAGACCTGCGGCGGCCAGCACCCGTTGCTGCGGCGCTGTCTTCTTCTGGGCACAGAGAATCCGGTAAAGCCGTTCTGCGTCGGGACTCAACAGCGCCAGCGTCTCCGGCGGAGCGCCCCGCACGGGAGCAATCCCTCGTTCGAGCTTCATCCCGGCTCCGGGAACGGTCAATGCCCGTACCCCGTCAAACCACCCGCAGAAGGTCGTATCATGCAGCAGCCGAAGCAGCCAGATTCCCTCCTCGGTGAGCAGCGGCTCCGCATCAAGCAGCGAAAAAACCGTCTTGCAGCGGGGCGGAGGCTCCTCCTGCCGAACCTCCAGTACCATCGCAATCCGCCGTCTGTCCCCGGCGCCAAACGGCACCAGCACCCGGCAGCCGGGCAGCGCATGGATCTCTTCGGGCAACAGGTAATCGTACGGTTTGTCGTAGGCGGGAGCGGCCTTATCAATGACAACCCGGGCCAGTTTCATCGTTCGAATCAGCTGGCGTGCCGTTCGCGGTCAAAGCTGGTCTCCCCGCTGGCGAACTCATCGATCGCAAGACGAACCGGCTTTTCATCGATGATCTCGTGCTTCTCCTCCGCCTCATCGGCGATCTCGCGGGCGCGTTTGGCCACTGCGACAACAAAGGAATAGCAATCCTGATCCGGTTTGAGCATTTCAATCATGGCTGGTCTGAGCATCTTTAAGCACCTCTTCTATCTTGTTTTGTTGAAAGCGGGGTAGCGTCCTTCCCGCGCTGATCGCACTGAGAAGCTGCTGCCTCGCTGTGGAAAGCTCATCGTTGACGATAACAAAATCGTACCGGGGGGCACAGGCAATCTCCCGCACTGCTGCGGTCAGCCGTCCCTCCCGCTGCGCGGGGGTTTCGGTTCCCCGGTCGACCAGACGGCGGCGCAGTTCCCCGAAGGACGGCGGCATAATGAAGATCATCAGTGCGTCAGGGCAGAGCTTGCTGACCTGCATTGCACCGTCAACCTCAATTTCGAGGATCACATCAAAGCCGGCATCGCGCTGCTGCTCGACAAACCGCTTCGGTGTTCCGTAATAGTTCCCGTTATATTGAGTATATTCGAGCATCTCGCCGTCGGCGATCATCTGTTCAAAGGACTCCCGGCTGATAAAGTGGTAATGAACCCCGTCGATCTCTCCTTCGCGGGGCGAACGGGTCGTCGCCGATACCGACAGCACCAATCCCGAATCCGGTCCAAGAAGCGGCGCCAGCAGCGTTCCCTTCCCCACGCCGGACGGGCCGGAGTAGATCACCAACTGCCCTCGCTTACTCATCATCCTCATCTCCGTCCTCATCGTCGCCCAGCCGGTTTGCAACCGTCTCGGGCTGAACCGCCGAGAGAATCACATGATCCGAATCGGTAATGATGACCGCCCTTGTGCGCCGTCCATAGGTTGCATCAATCAGGCTTCCCCGGTCTCGTGCATCCTGGATGATTCGTTTGATCGGCGCCGACTCAGGGCTGACAATCGCCACCAGCTTGCGCGCCGAAACCATATTGCCGAATCCAATATTGATCAGTTTCATCCCTGACGCCCCCTATTCGATGTTCTGGATCTGTTCCCGAATCTTCTCCAGTTCGCTCTTAAGCGCCACCACCGCTGCGGCATTGACGGCATCCTGCGCCTTGGAACCGATGGTGTTGGCCTCCCGGTTGAGCTCCTGCATCAGGAAATCCAGTTTTCTTCCCACCGGCTCGGACGACTGCAAAATCTCCCCGAGCTGCTGCAGATGGCTGCGAAGCCGGACCGTCTCCTCATCAACGGCAATCCGGTCAGCAAAAATGGCGGCCTCGGTGAGTACCCGTGCGTCATCGACCGACCGGTCGGCCAGCAGCTGGGACAGCTTCTGATAAAGGCGCTCCCGGTAAGCCTCCACCGTCCGGGGAGATTGCTCCTCAATGCGGGCGGTCAGCTCAGCAATGGTCGCACTGCGTGCTTCGATGTCGGCGCGCAGCCTGGCGCCCTCGTTCTCCCGCATGGCGACAAAGTGATCGAGCGCCTGTGCGGCGACCGTCGCGACCGCAGCGGCCAGCGCTTCCTCGTCCGGAGTCACCCGCTCGAGGGTGA
>CASEBP010000141.1 GCA_949285275.1 uncultured Oscillospiraceae bacterium
GCGGTCTACGGGCAGCCGGCCCTCGACCCGAAGGAGATCTTCGACCACCTGCTGAGCGACGCCGAGCGGCTGCGGCCGATGGTCTGCGACACCGCCCGCTTCCTCAACCGCGCCATCGCCGATGGCAAGACGGTCCTGATGGAGGGACAGCTCGGCGCGCTGCGGGATGTCGACCACGGCATCTATCCGTTCACTACGTCGTCCTCGCCGTTGGCCGGCTTCTCGACGGTCGGGGCAGGGATCTCCCCCTGCTCGATCTCTAACGTCATCACCGTCGTCAAGGCCTACTCCTCCTGCGTCGGCGCAGGCGCCTTCGTCTGCGAACTCGACGGCGAGGAGGCCCACCTGCTGCGGGAGGCCGGGCATGAGTATGGCGTAACGACCGGGCGGCCCCGCCGGGTCGGCTGGTTCGACGCTGTGGCAACCCGTTACGGTTGCATGGTTCAGGGCACGACCGACGTTGCACTCACACTGGTCGACGTGCTCGGCTATCTCGACAAAATCCCGGTCGTGACCGGCTACGAGGTCGACGGCAAGATCATCACCGACTTCCCCTGCACCCCGGTCCTTGACCGCTGCAAGCCGGTCATCGAGGTGCTCGATGGCTGGAAGAGCGACATCATGGGCATCACCGAATGGGAGAAGCTGCCGAAGAATTGCCGCCGCTACATCGAGTTCATCGAAAAGACCCTCGGCTATCCGATCACCTACGTTTCGACCGGTCCGGCCCGCGAACATATCATCTACCGGTGACCCCGTCAAAAACAAGGACGGCAGGCATTGTGCCTGCCGTCCGTTTTGTTTGTGCCCGATTCAGTCGAGCATCATCCGGTCGTTGTCGAATTCCTGGGCCGCGGCCGCCCTGAACCGCTCAATCAGCCCCGAGACGGTCATCTGACGGCGCTCCTCACCGGCGATGTCGAGTATGGTGCGCCCTTCGTGCATCATAATCGTGCGGCTGCCCATCTCGAGGGAGGACCGCATATTGTGGGTGATCATCATGCAGGTGATCCGATGCTCGGCGACGATCGAGGCGGTCAACGCCAGCACCTTCTCAGCAGTAGCCGGGTCGAGGGCAGCGGTGTGCTCGTCGAGCAGCAGTACCTTCGGGGGAATCAGCGTCGCCATCAGCAGGGTCAGCGCCTGACGCTGCCCGCCCGAGAGCAGCCCGACCCGGGTGGAGAGCCGGTCCTCCAGCCCGAGGCCGAGGGAAGCCAGCCTCTCCCGCAGATAGGCGCGTTCCTTCTGGCGCAGGCCAAACGGCGACACCGTTCCGGCGGTACGCATATAGGCGAGGGTGAGGTTTTCCTCGATGGTCATGCTCGGCGCGGTGCCGGACAGCGGATCCTGGAACAGCCGGCCGATCTGCCTGGCGCGGCGGTAATCTTTGACAAAAGTGATATCCTGCCCATCGAGCAGAATCTGCCCCGAATCGACCAGGAACGCCCCCGCGATGGCATTCATGACGGTGGACTTCCCCGCGCCGTTGGAGCCGATCACCGTGACGAACTCCCCCGGATCGAGATGCAGCGAAAAATGGTCAAGCGCCTTCTTTTCGTTGACGGTATGGGGATTAAAGGTCTTGGAGATGTCATTAAGCGTCAGCATCGCGGCGCGCCTCCTTTCTCAGCCGGAACAGCCGGTAGCGGTCACGGATGGCGGGGAAGGAGATGGCCGCCGTGACGATCAGTGCCGATACGAGCTTGAGATCGGAGGTCGAAACCGAGGCGGAAAGGGCCATCGCTATAATGATCCGGTAAACCACTGCCCCAAGAATCGCGCCAATGATCGCCGAACCGACACCGGGCGAGCGAACGAAGAGGTCGACGATCACCTCGCCGATAATCAGCGAGGCCAGTCCGATGACCACCATACCGGTGCCCAATGTGATCTCGGAGAACATCTGATACTGGGCGAGCATCCCGCCCGAGAGGGAGACGAGGGCGTTGGCCATCGCCAGCCCGACGGTGGTGGTGAAGGCGGGGTTGATGGACGAAGCACTGACCATTGTGCGATTGTCGCCGGTCGCCCGGATCGAAAGCCCCAGCCGGGTCCGCAGAAAGAAGAACAGGAAAACCGATACAGCCGCGGCAATCAGCAGTGAGAGCAGCAGCTTGCCCCAGGGGGCAAGCGCCTCGGGCAGCCGGGCCGAAAAGAGGGTGTATACCGTCTCAACCCGCAGCAGCGGCAGGTTGGACCGGTTGCCCATGACCCGCAGATTGATTGAGTACAGAGCGGTCATCGTGATGATGCCGGCGAGGATCGGCTGAACCTTCCATTCAGTCTGCAGCAGGGCGGTAACGATGCCGGCCAGCGCCCCTGCGCCGGTGGCAGCCAGCAGGCCGAGCACCGGATGACCCAGCGTCGTGAGCATCGCCGCAGCGGATGCACCGAGGGTAAAGGAGCCGTCAACCGTCAGATCGGCGATATTCAGCGTCCGGTAGGACAGATAGAGGGCGAGGGCAACCAGGCAGTAGATCAGGCCCTGTTCAGCTGCGCCCCGCAGCAGCACTGCGCTCATCAGATAACCTCCCTATCAAAGCTGCCGATCCGTCTCAGGCAGCAGCAGATCCCGAAAGGATCTCGTCGACCAACGCCGTATCCAAGCCGATCGCAGCGGCGGTGTCGGCATTGATAACGGTGGCATATTCGGACAGCACCTGTACCGGAACCTCCGAGACCGGCTTGCCGGACAGAACCTCAGCGGCCATCTGGGCGGTCTGCTTGCCGAGCTGGGTATAGTTGACCCCGACGGTAGCCAATCCGCCGTCGTTGACCATCGAGTCGGCCGCAACATAGACCGGCAGCTTCGCCTCGATGGCAATCTGGGCGAGGTTGGGCATCGCGTAAGCGACGGTGTTGTCGATCGGAGAGAAGATCGCGTCGACCTTGCCAACCAGCGACTGGGCGGCGGTGGTGACCTCGCTGGAGTTGACGACCGTTGCCTCCTCATAGGCGATGCCAGCGGCTTCGAGGGCGGCCTTGACCTCCCGGATGACTGACACCGAGTTGGACTCGCCGTTGTTGTAGAGCAGGCCGTAGGTCTGGATGCCAGGAGTCAGCCGGTCGGCAAGAGCAAAGATCTCCTCAACCGCGATCGCATCGGAGGTGCCGGTCAGATTGCGGTCGGGGGCGGACAGATCGGCAACCAGCCCCGCGTCGACCGGATCGGTGACCGCCGAGAAGATAATCGGGATGCTATCAGTCGCGGCGGCGGCAGACTGGGCAGCCGGGGTTGCAATGGCAATGATCATATCGACCTCGTCCCCGACAAACTTCTGGGCGATGGTATTGAGGTTGTTCATATCCCCCTGCCCGTTCTGGTAATCGATCTCGACTTTGCTGTCGTCATAGCCCTGCACAGCCAGCTCCGCCAGGATGGCCTCACGGATCTCGTCGAGGGAGGGGTGCTCCATCATCTGCACCAGGCCGATCTTGATTTTCTCCGCAGCAGGCTCGGCCGCAGCGCTCCCCGAGGAAGCTGCAGCGGAGGAAACAGAGGCGGAGGAGGCGGGCGCAGAGGAAGTGCCACTCGAGCAGGCAGTCATCAGAACGGTCATTGCAAGGATCGCGGCAAAGATCTTTTTCATCGTATTATCTCCTTTTCGTCACAGCGTTTCTGGCGTACTCATTCCGCTGTGCGGCGCCATCGGCGGGTCTTTCGTTTCATCAGAATCCCTCCTGTAATATTGCTGCGCGGCTCGTTCGGACAAATAAAAAAGTCCCCGAAACGGCCAACGCCGTTTCAAGGACAGGAAATTCCTGCGGTGCCACCTTGATTGCCCTTCCCTCTACGGAAAGCGACCTCTCGCCGGGATGCCATCACATCCCCCGCCCTGTAACGCGGGCTCGCGTCGAAGGATACTCAGGCTTTGCCCTTTCACCCCGCCCTCAGCGGTCCATCCATACCGGTTCGTTTGCCGCCGGGATCACAGCATCCCCGGCTCTCTGCAGGCGCGTCGTCGGTTTCCTCTCCGCCTCATCGGTTTGGATATTATTAAAGCACAGCTTCCCCCTGTTGTCAAGGGGGAAGCCTGCATTTTTCGCCGGACGGCGGCTACCGTTTTTTTCTGGCTTCCTCCGACCCGATTCCCAGCACCCGGCTAAGTTCATGGATAGCGGTGTCCTTGCAGACAACCAGCAAGCGATCGCCGGCAAAAAGC
>CASEBP010000142.1 GCA_949285275.1 uncultured Oscillospiraceae bacterium
CTGCTTGTTTCAATTTGGAACGTTCGCCCCGTTCTGGCTTCTTAAGCCCGGATCGCCGCGGCAATCGCCCGGCCCATCTCCCGGCAGCCGACCTGCTTCATCCCGCCGCTCATAATGTCGGCGGTGCGAAGCCCTGTATCGAGTACCTCGCTGACCGCCCGCTCGACGGCGTCGGCCTCCTGCGCCATCGAGAAAGAGTAGCGCAGCATCATCGCCGCCGACAGGATGGTCCCGATCGGATTGGCGAGATCCTTTCCGGCGATATCCGGCGCCGAACCGTGGATCGGCTCATAGACGCCGAACGAGTCGTTGCGTAGACTGGCCGACGGCATCATCCCGATGGATCCGACGATCATGCTCGACTCATCCGACAGGATATCGCCGAACATGTTTTCGGTCACGATAACGTCAAACTGGGACGGATCCCGCACCAGCTGCATGGCGGCGTTGTCCACCAGCATGTCGATCAGCTCGACATCGGGGTACTCGGTCGAGAGGGCATGGGCGCGCTCCCGCCAGAGCCGGGAGCAGTCGAGAACGTTGGACTTCTCCACCGAGGTCAGCCGCCCTCTGCGCTTGCGCGCCGCCTCGAAGCCGACCCGCAGAATCCGGTCGATCTCCCCCTCCGAATAGATCATCAGGTCGGTCGCTATCCGCTGGCCATCCTGCTGCCGGGTCTCATGGGCGCCGAAATAGATGCCACCGGTCAGCTCCCGGACGGTCATGATGTCGATGCCCTTTTCCACGATCTCAGGACGCAGCGGGCAGGCAAAGGCAAGCTGCGGATGCAGTTTGGCCGGACGCAGGTTGCCGAACAGCCCCAGGGCGGAGCGCATCTGCAGCAGCCCCTTTTCGGGGCGAAGCTCCTTGGGCAGGCCGTCCCACTTCGGTCCGCCGACCGACCCGAGCAGCACCGCGTCGGCTTCCTCACAGGCCCTCCTCGTCTCATCCGGGAAGGGAACCCCACAGGCGTCGACGGCCGCGCCGCCGAACGGCACCTCACAGAAGTCAAACCGGTGTCCGAACACCTTTGCTACCGCCTCAAGGGCAAGGATTCCCTGTGCGGTGATCTCTGGACCGATGCAGTCGCCCGAAAGGACGGTGATCCGCTTGTTCATGCCTGCTCCTTTCTGGCGGCCAGCGCATTCATCAGGCCGTTGTGGCGGACGATATCCATGATGAACGGCGGGAACGGCTCAGCCTGGTAGCGTTCGCCGCGGGTGATGTTCTCGATGACGCCGGTGTCGAAATCCACCGCCACCTCGTCTCCTGCCTGGATCCGGTCGCAGGCCTCGGGACACTCAAGGATGGGCAGCCCGATGTTGATGGCGTTGCGGTAGAAGATGCGGGCGAAGGTTTTGGCGATGACGCAGGAGATCCCCGCCGCCTTGATCGCGATCGGCGCATGCTCCCGCGAGGAGCCGCAGCCGAAGTTGTAACCCGCGACAATCAGATCCCCCTCCTTGCGCCGGCTGAGAAACTCGGGGTCGAGATCCTCCATACAATGGGCGGCAAGCTCCTGGTGATCGGGGGTGTTGAGGTAACGGGCAGGAATGATGACGTCGGTATCGACGTTATCCCCGTAGTGAAAAACATGGCCCTTGGCATTCATCTGGCAAAACTCCTTTCAGTCAGATCCGGTTGGGATCGGCGATCTTTCCCATAACGGCCGACGCGGCGGCAACTTCGGGGCTGGCGAGGTAGACCTCACTCTTGGGGTGGCCCATCCGCCCGACAAAGTTGCGGTTGGTCGTCGAAACGCAGCGCTCACCCGCCGCAAGGATCCCCATGTATCCGCCCAGGCAGGGTCCACAGGTCGGGGTCGACACGACGCAGCCCGCATCGAGGAAGATATCGGTGTATCCCAGCCGCATGCAGTCGCGATAGACCTGCATCGTCGCCGGAATAATGATGGTCCGGCAGTCCTTGGCAACGTGGCGGCCCTTGAGAATCCGGGCAGCCGCTGCCATATCCGACAGACGGCCGTTGGTGCAGGAACCGATCACCACCTGATCGATCGGCACCTCGCCGACCTCGTCGATGGTGCGGGTATTGTCCGGCAGGTGGGGGAAGGAGACAGTCGATTTGATCTGCGACAGATCGATCTCATACACCCGCTCATACTCGGCGTCGGGATCGGGCGCATAGACGGTGTAGGGCCGCGAAACCCGTCCGTCGACATAGGCACGGGTGATCTCGTCGACCTCAAAGATGCCGTTCTTTCCGCCCGCCTCGATCGCCATGTTGGCGATGGTCAGACGGTCGTCGATGCTCAGGCTGGACAGGCCCTCTCCGCCGAACTCCATCGAGCGGTAAAGCGCCCCGTCGACCCCGATCATCCCGATGATGTGCAGAATAACGTCCTTGCCGCTGACATTCGGGCCAAGCTTGCCCTTGAGCTCAAACCGCAGCGCCGACGGAACCTTGAACCACGCCTCTCCGGTCGCCATCGCGGCGGCCATATCGGTCGAGCCGACTCCGGTCGAAAATGCCCCGAGCGCCCCATAGGTGCAGGTGTGAGAATCGGCGCCGACACAGAGCTCACCGGGAGCAATCAGCCCTTTTTCAGGCAGCAGCGCATGCTCGATGCCCATCTCTCCGACGTCGAAGAAATTTTCCACCCCGAACCGGCGGGCAAAGGTCCGGCAGGTCTTGGCCTGCTCAGCTGCCTTGATATCCTTGTTCGGAATGAAATGGTCAAGGACGATCGAGATCTTTTTGGTGTCGAAGACCGACGTAAAGCCCGCCCTGTCGAACTCATTGACCGCCACCGGGGTGGTGATGTCGTTGCCCAGCACCATGTCGGCCCTGGCGTTGATCAGCTGGCCGGGGCGCACCGACTCAAGCCCGGCGTGGGCCGCGAGGATCTTCTGCGTCATTGTCATTCCCATGTAAAAAGCCTCCCTTTCGTTTTTCCCGGATATGAAAAAAGCCCCCGTCCCCTGAATCCATGTCAAAGGACGAAAGCCATCGCTTCCGCGGTACCACCCTTGGTTGGCGCATTGCGCCCGCTCTGCCTTCCATCGGCCCTGCGGCGAATGAAAGCCCCCATGATAACGGCAGGGGAAACCCGTCCTTCCTACGCCGGCATCCGCCGGTTGGGTCGGCCGCTCAGGGATGAGAGGAGTCTGCCGCGGATCCGCCTCGCACCAGCCGGCGGCTCTCTGTGCTCCGTTTGGGGCAGCATTCCATTTCCCGTCATCGCATTTCGTGGATTCAGTTGAAGAAACCGGGGATATAGGTTGATGATAGCGGTTTTGCAGGCATTTGTCAAGAAAAATTAGACAAGTCAAAGAAACTTTTTTCCAACGCCCTCTCCGGATTGATCCGACGCACCGCTCCAACCGAAACGGTACCGCCGATCGATCCCTCCACCGGACGGCCGCCCTCGAGCCGCACCGCCGCTTCGATGGTCCCGCGGGGCTGCCGCAGCGCAAACCGGTGCCAGCCGTCCGCCTTTCCCAGCGAGAGGGCACAAG
>CASEBP010000143.1 GCA_949285275.1 uncultured Oscillospiraceae bacterium
AAATTTCCTGTATATCTCGGGCCAGATCCCGATCGATCCCGCCACGGGCAGTTTTGCCGGGGAGGATATTGTCACCCAGACCCGCCAATCTCTGACGAATATCGGTGAAATCCTCAAAGCAGCGGGTATGGACTATGGCGACGTCATCAAAACCACCGTTCTGCTGCAACATATCGGTGATTTCACCGCAATGAACGGTGAATATGCCAAGTTTTTTGCCGCCGACTGCCCTGCGCGCGCCGCCTTCGAGGTTGCTGCTCTGCCCAAGGGCGCGCTTGTCGAGATTGAGGCGGTCGCCTATAAGGAGTAAGGACGTCGGATTTTCTGCTAAGATACCAAAAACCGCACGGATGGAATCACCACCCGTGCGGTTTTTTATAGAAGGACAGATCAGGCGGGCAGCAGCATTCCCAGCAGAACCAGCAGGATCAGTGCCGGGACCCAGAGTTGTACCCCCCTGCCATTGGGGGATGGCGGCCAGATCCGGGAGGCGACAGCCAGCAGGACAAGGGAAAGAAGCACCGGCAGATGCAGCCCTTCCCCTGGCCCCACTGACCAGGCTGGAAGCCCCAAGGCGGCCAGCAAACGGTCCCCGGGACAGGGTGCTCCTTTCCAGCTGCCGCCGAACCAGAGCGCGAACCCCGCCAGCAGCAGGGCGGAGATCCGCCTCAGAGTGGTTCGCTTGTCGGGCAGATGCATGTGTTTTCTCCTTTCGGCAGATCAATAGAGGCATTTGATCCAGCGCAGTACAAAACGTCCCTTCTTGCTTTCGCTTTCGTCGACCCGGTCGATCACTTCGTCGACCAGCGCAGCGGCCTCCTCCCGTTCCCCGTCGGTCAGCCAGTGGGGGCTGAAGGCCGCCTTTTCAAACAGATCGTTCATCCGCTCGAGACGTCCTGCAAATTCGGAATCCCATCGTTCCCCGGCCGGGGCGGTCAGTCGCCGCAGCGAGCCGCCCGGTTCAGGAAGCCCCGCTGCCGTCAACAGCCGCAACAGAAAGGCCGTCATGTAGCAGACCGCCTGGTTTGGATCCTCCACCGCGAAGGAGCGCTCCCGCCGGCTGATCAGCCAGTACCGCCGTGCCACCCAGATAAAGAGCAGTAACAGCAGGATCCACAGCGGAAGCAGCCAGGACAGTATTGCCGCCAGCGGATTGTGCGGTTCGGGCGGTTCTTCGGGCGGCGGATCCTCTTCAGGGGGAGGATCTTCCTCTCCGCCGCCGCCGTCCGACGGGGGGATCCCCTCACTGACTGCCTGCTGGTAGCCGGGTACGACGTCGAATGGTACCCAGCCGACCCCGTCGTGGTAGTACTCCGCCCAGGCCGATGCATTGCCTGATGGAACGTAGACCGTTTCGCCCGGGCCAGTTCCGTCGAGATCTACCGCTGTCAGCAGATACCCCTCGACATACCGCGCCGGAATCCCGCAGTAGCGCAGCATCAGCACCGCCGCAGTGGCATATTGGGCGGCGTTGGCCTTCTGCTGCTGATAGAGGGCGGCGACCAGACTTCCCTCCTGTGCAGGATCGAGGCCGGGCGCTCGGGTTGAGAAGGAGAGACGGGAATTGAGTACCGAAAAGATAGTTGTCTTGGCGTCGGCGTAGCCGCGATGGGTTTCACCGGCGATGCCTGCCTCTCCGAGATCGGGGGCCAGTACCTCCCGTTCGGCGTCGGGAATGTCGGTGTAGTGCTCATAGACGAAGTAGCGGTACCGCCCCTCCTCGTCGAGGTAGGCCGACAGCGCCTCGGATGGCGTCTGCTGCTGACGCTCCAGCGCGGCAGCCAGTTCGTCCGGATCGGCGAGCGGTTCGGGCAGCACCGTCAGGACATAGTCAGTCTGGCCGTTCCAGCCCGGGCTGAGCAGTCCGGTCTCGACCGTGCTGTCCGGATCAAGCAGCCCATCGGTCTCCACCTGCGCCAGCCCATAAGGGGAATAGATCGCCGCGGTACAGGCGGAACGATTCTCGATGGTCATCTGCTGGGCCTCTTCGGCGCCGGTCAGCCCGAGGGCCTCAGCCAGCGCCGCAAACTGGGTCTGCGGGTAAAAACCGTTGCGGTGCAGACGGTAGAAAAGGCTGCTTGAATCAGCGACGTCAGTCGGATCTAACGCACGCCAGCGGGTCCCTTCCAGCCGCTGCCCGACATATCCCCGCAGGTGCATCGGGTAGGGCTGACCCTCAAAGGCGATCGCGAGGGCGTCCTTCATGGAGAGCCGGTCCCCCTGGATGGTCAGGTCTCCCTCCGGCAATCCGGGAAGCATCTCTCCCTCATAGCGCAGTGCATGGATCCGATCCCGCACTGCTTCGCCGGCTTGCCGCAACGAGGCGCCCAGTGTCCCCGCCCGCGCCGCCGGCAGAATAAACAGCCCGCCCAGCGCCAGCGCCGCCGCCAGGATACCCGCCGCCGGCAGCAGAATCATTCCACGGTCGGGAGCACCTCCGCTTGCCGACAGCGCCCGGCAGGTCAGCAGCAGCACCCCTGTGCAGAACAAGATAGTCCAGATCCCGCTGGTATCGGCCGCCCGCAGCGTTCCCAGCGCCGCGGTCCCCACCAGCAGCAGCCCAAACGGCTGCCAGACGGCGTAGCGCACCGCCAACGAGCAGAGCAGCCCGAATAACAGCGCCAGGGGGATCAGAAACAGCGCAACGCTCACCGCATAGTCCTCCGGAGGGACGGTCACGACATACTGCGGCTCAATCCGCATCCGCTCAGCGGCGAAGAGCTGTTGTACCGCATTGACGGTCAGCGCCAGTCCGTT
>CASEBP010000144.1 GCA_949285275.1 uncultured Oscillospiraceae bacterium
CCTTTTGCCGAGATTGAGACGGACAAATCGACCGTGGAGGTGGAAGCGCCCTGCGACGGGGTGATCCTCAAATACTATTATCCGGAAGGGGAAACGCTGGAGATCGGTACCCATATAGCAGCGCTTGGCGCACAGGGGGAAGCCCCGCCCGCTCTGTCATCCCAGCCTCAGCAGCACGCGCAGGAGGAGCCCGCCCCCGTTTCGGAGGCGGGCCAGCAAAAGGCCCCGGCCGCCCAGCCTCTGCCGCCCGCCGTTGCGGGTGCGGGAAGAATCCGCATTTCCCCGCGTGCCAGGCGGTTGGCCAAAAAGGAGGGCGTTGATCCCTCTCAGGTAGCGGCAACAGGGCCGTCCGGAAGGATTGTAGAACGGGATGTCCGGGCGTTTCTGGCGGCAAAACCGCTTCTGCCGCCCGTCAAGGCGCCGGTCAGCGGGGATGAGATTGAGCGGATCCCGCTGACGGCCATGCGCCGGACCATCGCGCGCCGGATGCTGGAGAGCACGACATCGATTCCCACCTTTACGCTGGAAATCCGGGCGGATATGCGGCGGATTATCCAGATGCGGGAGAGGATGAAGGCGAAGGGAATCCGAACCTCCTTCCACGATTTCTTTGTCCGGTGCACCGCATCTGCCATGCAGCGCCATCCGCTGCTTAATGCCAGCTATTCCTCGGACGGAATCCTGCAGTACCGGAAGATCCATGTCGGAATTGCCGTTGCGGTTGACGGGGGTCTGGTTGTTCCGGTGCTCCGGAATGTGGACCATCTTTGTGTTTCCGAGATCGCGCAGGCGAGCGCCGCCCTGATTGAAAAAGCGCGCCGGGGAAAACTGGAACCGGATGAGATGACCGGAGGACATATCACCATTTCCAATTTGGGCATGTATCCTCTTCACAGCTTTACCGCCATCATCAATCCGCCCGAGAGCTGTATCCTGGCCTGTGCCGGACAGGTCAAGGTCCCTTCCGTCGAAAACGGGCAGCTGATTGAGATTCCGACGGTATCGGTGACGGCAACCTTCGATCACCGGCTGATTGACGGGGCGTACGGAGCCGGATTTATGGCGACGCTGAAGGACTATCTGGAGGATCCGGCGGCAATCCTGCTTTAAGTGTGAGGTGAATTCCATGAAACTTTCGGATAAGGTGGCTGTTATCACTGGCGCAGCGAGCGGAATCGGCAGGGCAACCGCCGAGCGATTCTGTCGGGAAGGGGCCGCCGTAGTCCTTGCCGATCTGAGCGAAGGGGTGCGTCCGCTCGCAGAAGAACTGGCCTCCGGGGGAGGCGCGGCAGTGGGCATTCAAATGAATGCCGCTGTGATGGACGACGTCGAACGAACGGTGCGGGCGGCAATGGATCGGTTTGGAAAGATTGACATCCTAGTCAATACCGTAGGGCTTTCCGCACGCAAATCCATTATGGATACCACGCTGGAGGAGTTCGACCGGGTGATCAACACCAACCTGAAGGCGATTTTCTGTCCCTGCAAAGCAGTGATTCCCCATATGATCGAGCGAAGGTACGGTCGGATTGTCAACATTTCGTCGGTTGCGGGCCTGCGCGGGGGTGGACTGCTTGGAAAATCGACCTACGCCTGCAGCAAAGGCGGTGTGACCGCTTTGACCAAAGGTATTGCGCGGGAGGTTGCGCCATATGGGATCACCTGCAATGTAATCTGCCCGGGCTTTACGATGACACCCCGAATGCGGGAACTTCCGGAAGAGGAATATCAAAAGGTCCTCAAGCAGATCCCGCTGGGGCGGGGCGGAACGGCGGTGGAAATTGCAGCTACCATTTTGCTGCTCGCTTCGGATGAAGCCGGTTTTACAACCGGGGCGGTGCATGTGATCGACGGCGGGACCTCAATGGTGTGAAACAAGAAAGGAAGGAACCGTTTCATGTTTACTGCATGCGGAAAAATGGCAAGGGTGGTATCCTTTAAGCTTGCCCCGGGAGATGACCTGGAGGCAGGGCTGATCGCGGTATGTGAACGCTATCAATTGCAGAACGGCGTAATCCTTTCTGCGTTCGGAAGCCTGCAGAATGCCATTGTAAAAAATGTGATTTCCATTCCAACCGTTAAGTATAACGCCGGGTATGGAGAGCCGACCGAGCTAGAGGGCCCCATCGAATTGCTGGGAGCCAGCGGCGTTATCTGCCATACCGATGAGGGAAAAATCCTTCCTCATATTCATATTCTGCTCAGTGATCGCAATGCCAATGGATTCGGAGGGCACCTCTGTCCGGGCACCAAGGTGCAGATTACCGTCGAGGGGGCTATCGCCGAATTTGAAGGCATCAACATGAGAAAACTGATGGATCACGAGCGCAATATCCTGATTTTCCGCCCGGAGCAGCTGTGATTCCGGGGAGGAGGGAGAAAAGGAGGTGAGGAATGGCAAAAGAAACAGCGGGACAAAGACAAGATAAACAGAGGAAGAAAAGGAGATTACTATGAAAAAACAAATCATTCGAGGGATGAGTTTGCTTCTTGTTATGGCGATGCTGATCGTTCTTGGCGGATGCGGCGAGACGACGGGATCTTCTGCCCCTGCGGCGCCCGCTTCTTCTGCTCCTGCGTCATCGTCCGAGACCTCCCAAGGAAGTTATGAGCCAAAGGCGTATACTTTGAACATGGTGACCGGATCGACCGGTGGTTCCTGGTATGCGGTTGGTGCCGCCTATAGCGAGATCCTGAAAGAATATCTTCCCGGCTCCAATATCACGGTCAATGTGGGCGGCGGTGTTTCCAACCCCTCGCTGGTGGCGGCCGGACAGGCCGATATCGGCTTTACCTATTCGCCGGCTCTGATTGCAGCGCTCAATGGCACAGGCGCCTTTACTGAACCGTTAACCTCGCTGCGTGCCTTCGCCCGGATGGAGCCCTGTTTCGGTGCGGCTTTTGCCACAAAAGAATCAGGAATTACTTCGTTTGAACAGATTGTGGAGCAGAAACTGCCGGTGCGGTTGGCGGTTCCTGCCGTAGGAAACTTCGGTGAAAGTGTAGCGGCAAGCCTGCTGGAAGCTTATGGACTGGATTATGATACCATCAAATCCTTTGGCGGCAGCGTGCAGCACGTTTCCCATCCGGAAGCGGCCGACCTCTTCCGCGACGGACACATTGATATGTATATCGCCGCCGTGGGTCTGGGCCATGCGAATGTGACGGAAATGTGCCTCTCCCGGGAAATGGTTTTCCTGCCTGTGACCGGTGAAGCTATGGATTACATGGAGAGCCTGGGATACGAAGAAAGCGCCATTCCCGCTGGATCTTTCGCCGGGATTACCGAAGATGTTCCCGCCGTTGTCTACAGTGCGGTCTACCTGGTGGACGAAACGGCCGATGAAGCGATGGTGTACTTCGCGACCAAAGCCCTGTATGAAAGAAAGGATGACCTGGTTGCCGCCTACTCGGCCGTTGCCGACGTGGAAAAGGAGAATATGCCCAATTGTTATGGCGCTACGCTTCATCCCGGTGCGGAAGCGTTCTATAAGGAAGTTGGACTCCTGTAATTGTAACGTCGAGAATATCTGGACGTCAGTTTATAAGGGGGTTCACCTTGGAAAAAAAGTTGTCATTTGAAAAAATTATTGTCTCGGTGATCTGTGTAGCCATGTGCGTATTTCACCTGTATACGGCCGTATTTGGGGTGTTCCCGACCAGTATTCAGCGCAGTGTGCATCTGGGATTTGTCATGCTGCTGGTTTATCTGATCAAGCCCATCAAGTTTGGGAAGCTGAGATGGCTGGATTATCTGTTCAGTGTGGCCGGCGGATTGGCTTCGTTCTACGTCTGGCTCAATTACGACCGGTTTTGCACCCGGATTCAGTATGTATCCCCTATTGAGCCGCTGGACGTTGTGTGCTGCTTTGTGCTGATTATTCTGCTGCTGGAAGGCACCCGGCGCACCTGTGGCATGGCGCTGCCGATTATTGTACTGGTGTTTATCGCTTACTGCTTTACCGGACCTTATCTTCCCGGTGTGCTTAATCATCGTATGGTAAGCATCAGCGTGTTTGTCGAAAATATGTACATGGCATATGAAGGGATCTTTGGCTCTGCACTGGGTTCTTCGGCCACCTTCCTGTTCCTGTTTATCCTGTTTGGGTCTTTTTTGGAGAGCGTGGGAACCGGAAGCTACTTTATTGACCTGGCCAACCGGCTGGTAGGCTGGAGCCGGGGTGGTCCGGCGAAGGCGGCTGTGGTTTCCAGCGCGATTTTTGGATCCATCTCGGGCAGTGCGGTAGCCAATGTGTATGGCACCGGTATAATGACCATCCCGCTGATGAAGAAACTGGACTATGATCCGGTGTTTGCAGGGGCGACCGAAGCGGTAGCCTCGACCGGAGGCCAGATTCTTCCCCCTGTCATGGGAGCCGCCGCCTTTGTTATGGCGGAGTTCCTGGGTTTAACCTATTTGGATATCATCAAGGCAGCGGCGATTCCGGGAGTCATGTATTATATTGCCCTGCTGATGATGGTTCACCTGCGGGCGGTGAAGCAGGATCTCAAGCCGATGAAAGAGGGCTTTGTCTCGAATGCTCACCTGCTTCGCAACAGCTACCTGATGCTGCCGCTGATTGTGCTGATCGCCATCCTGGTTATGGGTTATACGCCGTTCAAAGCGGTTTACCTTTCGATTTTGACGATTGTGGTGATCGGCATTCTGGGCCGGCGCCTGACCCTCAAGGCCTTTTTGGCGATTTTTGTGGACGGCGCTAAGAGCGCGGTAACCATTGCACTGGCCTGTGGCGCTTCGGGAATTATCGTCGGCGTTTTGACCACGACCGGATTGGGCGTGACCTTTACCAGCATCGTCCTCTCCCTTTCCAACGGTATTCTTCCGCTGGCCTTGTTGATGACGGCGGTTGCCTGTATCATTTTGGGTATGGGCGTTCCGACGACAGCGGCATATGTTATTGTTTCGGCTCTTTGTGCGCCGATCCTGATCAAGATGGGAGTTCTCCCGATCGCTGCCCACATGTTTGTATTCTATTTTGCTGTCATTTCTGCCATTACCCCGCCGGTTGCGCTGGCTGCCTATGCCGGTGCCCATATTGCCGGATGCGATATGATGAAGACCGGAATTCAGGCGACCAAACTGGGAATCTCCGCGTTTTTGATGCCCTTTATGTTCGTCTACAGTCCGGCGCTTCTGATGGAAGGTTCTGTTGCCGAAATTCTTCGGTGTCTGGTAACCTGCTTGATCGGATCCTTTGGCTTGGCGATGGCAGTAGAGGGGTATCTTTCCGGAAAATTGCATATCATTTTTCGTGTTGCCTGCTTTGCCGCGGCACTGCTCTTGATCGACCAGGGGCTCGTGACCGATATCATCGGTATTGGCATACTGGCCGCAGTGATTCTGCTCGATTGGAGCGGACATCGGAAAAAGCCGTCAACCATTTAGTGGAGAGACAGACGGACGGAGAGCTTCCGTCCGTCTGTTTCCTTTTGGCCCTGCAGAAAGGGGAATGACAATGAAAGCGGTCATTAAGGAAAATCTGAAACCTGGTATCTGCATTCGGGAACTGGACCCTCCGGCTGCACAGAAGGACCCTATTGTCCGCATTGAGGCGGCAGCACTGTGCGGTTCCGATTTACATATGTTTGAGGATATGTCCTCCTACCAGTTTGCAGTGACGCCTGTCATTATGGGACATGAAGCCTGCGGCGTGATCGAATACTCCGGAGACAGTGGATTGATGGCGGGTCAGCGGGTTGTGATTGATTCCGTACTTTCCTGCGGCGAGTGTTTCTACTGCAGGACAGGCAGAGAGAATTTATGCGTAAACAGAAAAACCGTAGGCCAGCAGATCGATGGGGTTTTTGCCCGGTATGCACGTCTCCCCAAACGGGTTCTGATCCCGGTTCCGAATCATCTTCCCGCAGAACAGGGCGCCTGTTTGGAGCCGTTTGGCGTGGCTTTACGCTGCATCGAACAGGCAGGAATTTGTCCCGGAGATACGGTGGCGATCATTGGTCCGGGTCCGATTGGCTTGATGGCGATGCTCTTAGCCCGCCACAGTGGGGCGGCCACAGTGATTATGGTTGGAACCCCGGCGGATGAAATGCGGCTGAATCTTGCCAGGCAGTTGGGAGCGGATGCGGTTATCTGCTCACCGGAGGAACTCAAGCAACACAGAAATCAATATTCCGTCGTCCTTGAGTGGTCAGGGAGTCAGGGGGGCTTTCTTTCTGCCTGTGAGCTGGTCGCCGCTGGGGGAACTATTGTTGTGGGTGCAATCTATAGCCGGGAAGCCCATGTGGATATGAATACTCTGGTGCGCCGGGAAATTACCCTCAAAACGGCGCGCAGCCGCACCTACTCCACCTGGAAGCGAGCGATTGATTTGGTGTGCAAGCAGGTTGTGGATCTGGGCCCGATCGTTACCCATCGGTATCCGGTGGAAGCCGCTCAGGAGGCCTTTGAACAGGCGCTTGCCCGCAAGAGTATCAAAACGGTTCTGACCTTCTGAGGGAGGCGGAAACCGGTTCGGTCAGAATGTGCGGCGTCCCCTCGCGGGGCGCCGCGTTTTGCTGTGGCCGGAGAAAGTGGAAAGCGGGGATTTGACCGATCCGATCCAGGATGGTATCATAGGGAGGGATTTCGGACGGCTGCCGTGCCGTCCTGGGAAGGAAGAGACAAAGATGAATCTTGTGATGTCCGGCCTGGACTGGAACCGGGCGCCCATTGAATTGCGGGAGAGGCTGTCCTTTTCCCGTGCCCGGATACTGGAACTCGACCGGCAGATCAGGGAGATGCCAGGGGTGGAGGGCTGTGTATTGCTATCCACCTGCAACCGCACCGAGCTTTACCTCTCCTGTGGGGAGGGACAGGCGCTTTGTCCCGACCGGATGCTGTGCGCCGCCATACCGGTTGCATATGAGCCGTTTGCCCCGTCCTTTGTGACCCGGCGGGGCGAGGATGCCTCCCGGCATCTGATGGAGGTGGCGGGCGGACTGCACTCGCTGATCTGGGGAGAGGATCAGATTGTCACTCAGGTTAAGGCCGCTATCCAGGCGGCGCGGGAGGCCCAGTCAGCCGATGCAGTGCTGGAAACCCTCTTTCGCAATGCCGCTGCTGCCGGGAAAGAGATGAAAAGCCAGGTGCGGCTGACCGGTGTTCCCCATTCGGCCGCCCAGGGCGGGGTGCAGCGGCTGGAGACTCTGTTGGGCGGACTGGATCAGAAGAGGATTCTGGTGATCGGCAACGGCGAGATGGGCCGGTTGGCAGCATCGCTGCTGCAGCAGGCCGGGAGTGCCGTCACGGTGACGCTGCGAAGCTACCGCCACGGAGAAACGCGGGTGCCGGCCGGCTGTGCGGTGATTGCCTATGGTGAGCGGTATGCCGCGATGGACGGGGCCGACGCAGTGGTTTCGGCGACGGCAAGCCCTCATTATACCATCACGGCGCAGGAACTCTCCCGGTTGGACCGGCCGCCGCGGGTGCTGATCGATCTGGCCATTCCGCGGGATATCGAGCCGCAGGCGGCTTCACTTGCACCGGGAGGCCTTTACAACGTCGACGATCTGGGAGTGGATACCCAGCGGGAAATCCCCCGGCAGGCGGCGGAAATTGTGGAAAAATATCTTGGCCGGCTGGCGCAGTGGGAAAATTATCGCGCCTGCCTGCCGGGACTCGAGCGGGTCAAGCAGGCGGTGGCGGCGCGGGTTATCGCATCCGAGCTGGAGGGACCCGAGGCGCAAGAGCTGGTCTATCTGGCGGTCAGCCGGGCGGTGGATCTGTTGGCCGGTGGACTTCGGGAGGGCTTTTCCCCGCAGGAGCTGCAGCGCTGTGCCGAGAAGATCGAGCTGCACAATGCCGCCCGTCCGCACTGGCGGCTGCCCGAAGAGCGGCCGTTGCGATTCCCGCTTTTTGTTGAGCTGGCGGACAAGCGGGCGGTGGTTGTCGGTGGGGGTGCGGTAGCCTGCCGCCGGGCGAAGATTCTGGCGCGGTTTGGCGCGCAGGTGACGCTGATCGCTCCCCGGTGCGAAGCGGCCGGGGACGGGATGATATGGGAGCAGCGGTGCTACCGGCCAGGTGACCTGGCTGGAGCGGCGCTGGCGGTCATTGCCACCGACGACCGGGCGGTCAATCGGGCGGCCGGGGAGGAAGCCCGGATGCTGGGTATTCCGGTCAGTGTGGCCGACGCCCCGGAGGAATGTACCTTTTATTTTCCGGCGATTTGCGCCGGGGAGAATCTGGTGGCCGGGGTGGCCGGACGGGGGGACGATCATCTGAGGACCGCCCGTGCTGCCCGCGCTATCCGTGCGGTGCTGGAGGAATTGCAATGAGGACAATACGGATCGGAAGCCGGGAAAGCCGTCTGGCGGTCATTCAGGCCGAATTGGTGATGGAGGCAATCCGGCACACGGTGCCGGGCGTGGCGCTCGAGCTGGTTACCATGAAGACCACCGGCGACCGGATCCTTGACCGCACGCTGGATCAGATTGGCGGCAAAGGGCTGTTTGTCAGGGAGCTGGACGCTGCGCTGCTTGATGGACGGGTGGATCTGACGGTACATAGCTGCAAGGATCTCCCGATGGAGATCGATCCGCGGATTCCGCTGGCCGGCTTTTCCCGGCGGGAGGATCCGCGGGATGTCCTCGTCTGTCCCGACGGGGCCGGGGAGCCCGACTTTACCCGGCCGATCGGCTGTGCGTCGGCCCGGCGGGCGGTGCAGCTGGCGGCGCTTTTTCCGGGCGTGCCGGTTGCGCCGGTGCGGGGCAATGTGCTGACCCGCCTGCAAAAGCTCGATGAGGGACAGTACGGTGCGCTGGTGCTGGCTGCCGCCGGACTCAAACGGCTGGGACTGGAGGGTCGGATCAGCCGGTACTTCTCCGTTGAGGAGATGATTCCCGCGGCGGGGCAGGGAATTTTGGCGGTGCAGGCCCGCGCCGGGGAGGACCTCTCCTTCCTCGGCGGAGTGCTGGATCGGGAGGGCGGTCTCTGCGCCCGGGCCGAGCGGGCATTTGTGCGGCGGCTTGACGGGGGCTGCTCCTCTCCTATCGCGGCGCACGCACAGCTTCGCGGTGGGGAGATTACGCTGCGGGGGCTGTATGTCGACGGGGCGGGACGGGTTTTCCGCGACCGGATCACCGGCCCGCAGAATGCCGCGCAGGAGCTGGCCGAACAGCTGGCCGACCGGATGAAGGCGCCGTAAACGGGCGCCTTCAACTTTTCTTGACAGCGCCGCCGTCAGGGGGTAACATAAAGCCTGGAATCAAGCGAAAGAATCATCCCGGCGGGCTGCATGCCGTGCCGGCGGAAAATGGAGGACATAGAGGATGGAACTCAAGCAACGGCCCCGCCGGCTGCGGGCAAACGAAGCGGTGCGGCGGCTCTGTCGGGAGACCCGTCTCTCCCCGGACAGCCTGATTTACCCAATCTTTGTGGATGAAACACTGCAGGGAATTCGGCCGATCGAATCGCTTCCCGGACAAAACCACTATGGGATGGACAGCGTCTGCCGGGCGGTGGAGGAATCGCTGGCGGCCGGAGTGACCCACGGCATCCTTTTCGGGCTGCCCGCCCACAAGGACGCCTGCGGCTCGTCGGCCTGGGACCCCGATGGGGTGGTACAGCGGGCGATCCGGGCCATCAAGGCGCGGTATCCCGATTTCTACGTCATCACCGACGTCTGCCTTTGTGAATACACCGATCACGGCCACTGTGGGCTGCTGCGCGGCCAGGAGGTGGACAACGATCCAACCCTGGAGCTGTTGGCTAAGGTCGCGCTTTCCCACGCGCAGGCCGGCGCCGATATGGTGGCGCCCTCTGATATGATGGATGGCCGGGTGGCGGCGATTCGGGCGGCGCTCGACTGCGGCGGCTGTGCCAATACGCCGATCATGGCCTATTCTGCCAAGTATGCGTCGGCATTTTACGGGCCGTTTCGCGCCGCCGCCGGCTCAGCTCCCGCTTTTGGGGATCGCCGAGGCTACCAGATGGATCCCCACAACCGCAGGGAAGCGCTGCGGGAATGTGCGCTTGACGCCGCCGAGGGAGCGGATATCCTGATGGTCAAGCCCGCCCTGAGCTATCTTGACATCATCCGGGAGGTCGCCGATACAAGCAGCCTGCCGCTGTGCGCCTATTCGGTGTCAGGGGAGTACGCCATGATCAAGGCGGCAGCTGCCGCCGGGCTGGTGGACGAGCACCGGATCATGTGCGAGAGCGCCCTGTCGGTCTTCCGGGCAGGAGCGGATATGCTTATCACCTACTATGCCCGGGAGCTGGCCCGGGCGATTGCAGAGGGGGAGATCGGCTGATGGGACGTTCGGAGGAGCTCTTTGAGCAGGCCTGCCGGCTGCTGCCCGGCGGGGTCAATTCCCCGGTGCGTGCCTATCGGGCGGTCGGGATGGCGCCGCGGTTCATCACCCGGGCGGATGGCGCCTACCTTTGGGACGAGGACGGCAGACGGTATATCGACTATGTCTGCTCCTGGGGGCCGATGATCCTTGGGCACAACCATCCGGTCATCCGCGAAGCGGTGGAGCGGGCGGTCAAGGACGGCCTTTCCTTCGGGGCGCCCACCCGCCGGGAGGTCGAAATCGCCCGGCTTATCACCGAGATGGTGCCGCATGTGGAGATGGTGCGGATGGTCAATTCCGGCACAGAGGCGGTGATGTCGGCGGTACGCCTGGCCCGCGGGGCGACCGGGCGGGACAAGATCATCAAATTTGAGGGCTGCTATCACGGGCATTCCGACTGTCTGCTGGTCAACGCCGGATCCTCTGCGCTGGCCGATGACGGACGTCCAAGCAGTGCCGGGGTGCCGCAGGATATCGTCCGGCACACGCTGACCGCCCGGTTTAACGATCTGGCCTCGGTCGAGGCGCTGATCGACGCCTGGCCGGGACAGATTGCCTGTGTTATTGTTGAGCCGGTCGCCGCCAATATGGGGGTAGTGGGTCCCGCTCCGGGCTTTTTGCAGGGGCTGAGGGACCTGTGCGACCGCAGCGGCGCGCTGCTGATTTTTGACGAGGTGATCACCGGCTTCCGGCTCGCGCCGGGCGGTGCTCAGCAGTATTTCGGGGTGCGTGCCGATCTGGTGACCTTTGGCAAGATCATCGGCGGGGGAATGCCGGTCGGGGCCTACTGCGGCAGCCGGGCGCTGATGGAGCAGGTAGCTCCCTGCGGCCCGGTCTATCAGGCGGGAACGTTGAGCGGAAATCCGGTGGCGATGGCGGCGGGACTGGCCCAGCTGGGCTACCTGCGGGATCACCCGGACCTCTATGACCGCCTTGCCGAAACGGGAAGGCAGTTGGCCGATGGCCTGCGTGCAGCGGCGAAGGAGGCTGGCACGGCGGTGACGATCAACCAGATCGGTTCGCTGCTCGCCCCTTTCTTCACCCCCGATGCGGTGACGACCTTTACCGACGCCAAGGGGAGCGATCTGGGCCGCTACGCCCGGTATTTCCGCGGGATGCTTGAGCGCGGCATCGCGCTGGCTCCGGCGCAGTTTGAGGCGATGTTTGTCTCGGCGGCCCACGGCCAGATGGAGATCGGCGCTACCCTTGCGGCGGCGCGGGAAGTTTTGCGGGCGCTGTAGGGCTGAAACAGGACGCAAAGGGGCGGGAACCACATTTTGTGGTCCCCGCCCCTTTTTGAATAGGGAGAAGCAGGCGTTTTCAGATGTCCTCGACGAACAGGACTCCGTCCACCCCACGGATCAGCTCAATAAGCTCCTCGGGATGGCTGTTCCGGCCGCTCCGCTGCAGATCGAGCAGCATTTCGCTGCTGCCGCAACTGGTCTCATGGTTGAGGTATTCAACATAAGCCATATGCCATCCCTTCTGCCGCAGCGCGCGCAGCAGGGAGGAAAATGGGACAGAGCTGGAGTATTCCAGATAGACCCGAATGGAGGAGGAGGCTTTCAGATAGCGCTCGTCCAGGCGGTTGAGGATGACAATCACCAGGAAGAGGAAGACACACATCATCAGAGCCCCTTCGTAAAAACCGACGCCGATCGCCAGCCCCATACAGGCCGATGCCCAGAGGCCGGCCGCTGTGGTCAGCCCCTTGACCTGCTGGCCGCGCTGGTGGCCGGTGATAACGATGGTTCCCGCGCCGAGAAAGCCGATGCCGCTGATGACCTGTGCACCCATTCGGGCCGGGTCCGAACCGGGGCTGTACCGGGCGACAATGTACTGATTGACCAGCATGGCGGACATTGCGCCGATGCAGACGACGATATGGGTGCGAAGGCCTGCCGCATGACGCTTCTTTCCGCGTTCAAAGCCGATGACGCTGCCACAAAGGGTGGCCAGAATAAAACGGCAGAGCAGCGAGAAGGCGTCGAGCTGCCTCAGGGAGTCCAGCCAGGTCAGCGAAGCGAAATCTCCGGAAGGCAATGTCACCGCCTCCTTTCAGAATACGGCGCCGGCCCCTTTGCGGGGCAGGCCTGATTGGGATGAAGCCGGATCATTCGGCCTCAAAGAAATGCGGATTGGTCCAGGCGATACGGCCGGCCTGGTCAACACACTCGACTCGGACATACCGTTCGCTGCCATCGAGCGGGAAGGAGATCTCCGTGAGGGCCTCCCCATCTTCGGCATAGAAGCTCTTCCCCCGGCGGGGATAGGTGGTGACATGGATCTCCCGGCAGGGTTCACAGCAAAAATAGAGTGAACCATCCCGGACTCCCCAATCGAGAATTTGTGGGCCTTGCGACAGATAGTAGGTTCCCTTCCGCATCGCCGCGAGGATCTGGGCGGGTTCGCAGCACTCGGTGCGGACCATGACCCAGCCGCCGAACCGGTCGCTCTTGCGGGTCTTTCCGTGGGTGTCGTCACAGGCGATCCCCCAGACCCTGCGGCCGCTCTGCAGCAGCAGGTCCCAGTAAAGGCCGGCATGTCCGGCGTGCATCAGCCGCTCGCATCCGGTGTTGAAGACCTCGATTGCGTCAAAGCCGGTCAGTGCCAGCACGTCGTCGGGGGTCATTCTGCTCCAGCGGGGATGGGCGAGGATGACGAACTGGCCGTCGGCCCGCATCTCGTCGATGAGCTGCTGATCGGGTACCTCGAGACAGTCGTACCGCCGGACCTCCCGGACCGGTGTTTCCTGCGCCGGGGTGGACAGAAGGCCTACCAGATGGATGCAGGCGGTATTGTCCGAAGCATGACGGATATCCCGCTCCCACCCGGGAACGAGGCAGAGAGGCGGCTCCTGCGATGGACGGTGGGAGTCAATGACATTGTGATCGGTGATGGCGAGAAAATCGTAACCATGACTGGCATAATCCCGAATCTGTTGATCGGGAGGGCACATCCCGTCAGTCCGGGTGGTGTGGGAATGCAGATTTCCTTTGAACCACCGTCCCGTCTGGGGAAAAAACGATACTTGCATCTTATCCATTCGCTCCGTTCTCACTCTTTGACAGCGTCCCTGTGCTTACGCAGGGCAAGGAGGAAGGTTATTACGCCAAGGACGAACCCGATCATGCTGGGCAGGTACTGAGGCAGCAGCATCAGAATACCGCCGACGAGCATTCCGATCCGCAGCGGCATGGCGATCCGGTCGCGCAGGAAGCCGACGATGCAGATGTCGATAAGAACGACGCCGATCATAGCGGTGATGGTTGCGACGACGACCTGCAGTGCGCTTCCTTCAAGCAGCAGGGCGGGGTTATAGCAGAAGGTGAAGGGGATAACAAAGATCGGCAGAGCCACCATGCAGGAGAGGCAGCCGGTCTTGAACCAGTTGGCTTTGGCCAGACCGGCGGCCATGAAGACGGCGACACAGACCGGCGGGGTCAGAGCGGACAGGCAGGCGTAGTACATGACGAAGAGGTGGGCGGCCAGCGCAGGAACCCCCAGGGTGATCAGCGCCGGAGAAAGGACGGATGCGCCCAGGACGTAGGCCGCGGTGGTGGGAAGTCCCATGCCGAGCAGGATGCAGACGAACATCGAGCAGACCAGGCAGAGGAACACGCTGTTTTCTCCCAGCGCGACGATCATGCTCGAGAGCTTGGTGGCGAAGCCGGTCAGCGAGATCAGCGCGATAACGATCTGGGAACCGGCCAGGATGCCGCACATCTCCACGATGCTGCTGCTGCCTTTGATACAGGTGGAGAAGCAGATTCCACCGGTCGAGCGCAGGGCCTTGCCCAGATCGCGGGTATCGATCAGGAAGCAGATGGCATAGGTCAGCAGTGCGAGCAGGGTCGCCCAGAAGGCGCCCATCGTCACGGTATAGCCCCGCAGCAGGTAGAACATGAAGACGGCCAGCGGAACGAGGATGACGATATACTCGGTGACGCGGATGTCCGGCTTCTCGTTTTCGCCGCGGATCCGGTCACGGGAGGAAACAAGGTGAATGGCGATGAAGGCGCTGATATAAAAGAGGATAGCAGGGACCAGGGCGGCTTTGGCGATGGTCAGGTAGTTCTCTCCAATCAGCTGTGCCATGATGAAGGCCGCGGCCCCCATGATCGGGGGAAGAATCTGACCACCCGTTGACGCGACCGCTTCGATGGTGGCGGCCCATTCACTCGAATAGCCGGCCCGCTTCATCGCGGGGATGGTGAAGACGCCGGTGGCGACGACGTTGCCCATCGCCGAACCGGAGATCATGCCAAAGAGGCTCGACGCAATGACGGCGATCTTGCCGGAACCGCCGGTGGACTTGCCGGCGATGCGCTGTCCCATTTTGATGAAGGTTTCGGCGCCGCCGGTTCCCGCGAGAATCGCGCTGAAGATGCTGAACATGGCCAGCATAACAGCCGACAGGCCGAGCATCGTCCCCCAGATACCGGTGCCGTTGTGGTAGAGGTTCTGGAAGATCTTGTTGAAGGAAAAGTTCTGATGCCGCCAGGTTCCGGGGAAGATCTCTCCGAAGTAGGCATAGATCAAAAACGCGATGCCCAGCACCGGGAAGGTCCAGCCGACGCTGCGGCGGCTCGCTTCGAGGATCAGCACAACCAACACGACGGCAAAAATCTTGTCGGCGGTCGAAACCCACTGCAGCGGCTGATAGACGATGATGCTGTAGATGGTGGTAACATAGATGCAGCAGGCAGCCGACATCAGGGCGAAGAGAATATCATACCACGGCACATGGTCGAGACATTTGCCCTTCCGCATCGGCTTGAGGATGAAGACGAGGGTCAGTACAAAAGCGAGGTGGATGCTGCGCTGGATAATATCGGAAAATTGGCGCACTCCGATGGTATACATCTGGAAAAGAATCAGCGCCACCGAAAGGAACTTGACGAGTTTGTCCCAGAATCCGGTCAATTGCCTCATAACATTCTCCATTCTGCCGCCTGTGGGCGGACGCCCCGGCGGCGGTGATAGCGGTATCCGGTGTCACGGTGGGAAAAGTACCCAAAATCCACAGTTGGCGTTCCGGTGAATCCCGGAACGCCAACCAATTCTGCATTCGGCAGGGAGATCAGGCGACAGGAACGTACTCCTCAGGGATCAGCTCCTCCGGAACATCATACCCGAGCTCGGTCAGGTACTGGACGGTACCGGCATGCAGCGGGGTCTTGGCGGCCTGGAGGGTCATCTCAGGGATGTTGTTGTTCGCGCCGTTAACATAGGCGGTCTTCCAAGTGTCAGCGTAGTCCTCCCACATGGCCTTCCACATTTTGTAGACCAGTTCCTGGGAGAAGCTCATGTCGACCTGGATGCCGTTGTAGGTCGAAAGGGTCTGGACGTCATAATCAACGCCCTCATAGGAGTTGGCGGGGACGACGCCGGTGGTGACCGACGGGATCGCCGCGGTAACCGTCGCAAGCTGTTCGTCGGTGTAGTTGATCAGCTTAACCGGGCGGTTGGTGTTGGCCTGAACGATGTAGCTGTCAGGAGCCGAGCCGGTCTTGACCGCGCCGACGATCTGACGGTTGGCATAAGCATCGCCCGCATCAGCCTGAGCGGCCTCAAAGTAGTTGGGATGGATGCCCAGGACGTCAAGCGCCTCATGGGTAACAACCGCAGCTGCGGTGCCGGTGCCGCCGGGATTGAAGTTCTGGCCGTCAAGATCCTCGAGGTTCTCGATGCCAGTGTCTTCAGCGACGAAGATCTGGATCGGGGTGGCCTCATAGTACCAGAGGATGCGGACATCGGTGAAGGGATCGCCTTCAAAGGTGCTGCCGGTGCCGGTGTAGCTCTCATAGTCGGTGTTGGAGATGCAGTTGGCAATCGAGACCTCGCCGACGCGCAGCTCCTGGGTGTTGGCGACGTTGCCGCCCGACTCCGCGACGGTGATCTCCAGCTCAGGCAGGTTGGAGAGGACATCGCCGATAGCGACACAGTAGGGGAAGAGCCCCGAGCTGGCTGCGACGGCCGAAAGGGTCAGATAGCGGGTTTCCACTTCCTCTTCCGCTTCGCTCTGGGAGGCGGATTCGGCGGGAGCGGCGCTGCCGCTGGACTGGGCGGCGGGCTGGGAACTCGAGCCACATCCGGCCAGCGCGCTGATCAGCATGGCTGCAGCAATCAGGAACGCGAGTACCTTTTTCATTTTTGTTCTCCTCTTTTCATCATTACAAACCGGCCTTACAGCCGGATGGTACCTGATAGAAATCGGTCATAAAATAACCAATTTCTAAATAAAATATATCCGGGTTCTTGCCTGCTGTCAAATAGGATTGTAGAATAGATTTATAACAAAATCTTATTTTCATGGGAAAGGAAGGTGGCTGCATATGCAACTGAAGGCCCTTCGCTATTTTATTGCCGTGGCGGACAACTCCACCCTCTCGGCGGCAGCGCAGAGCCTGTTTGTCAGTCAGCCCGCTTTGAGCCAGCAGATTCGCAAGCTTGA
>CASEBP010000145.1 GCA_949285275.1 uncultured Oscillospiraceae bacterium
CATCCCCCTGTCCGTTCAGGACCAATGACACCGTTGTCAGTGAAACGTTTGCATGCTGTGCGATATCCTTTAATGAAGCCAATCGACTCACCTTGATCATCAGAGATCGGGATTGTTCCCACAATTGATTCTATACTATCCCACTTCTGTATGAAAAAAGTTTCGATCGGCGGTGGCCAGGGATTCTGGGGTGACTCCCCTGACGCCGCGATCCACATGGTGAGAAAAGGCGACATCCAGTATATCGGATTCGACTATCTTGCCGAACTCACCCTGTCGATCATGGCCAAGCAGCAGTTGAAAGATCCCACCAAGGGATTCGCGCCCGACTTTGTCGACCATTTTCTGAAAGTTGTCGGCAAGGAGTGCCGGGACAAGGGGATCCGCATCACTACCAATGCGGGCGGTATGAACATCACCGGCTGTGTCGAGCAGATCCGCCAATGCGTTGCCGCCCAGGGAATGAGCGGCTATAAAATCGGCTATGTCCTTGGCGACTCGATCAAAGACCGCATCCCGCAGCTGCTCAAGGAAGGCTGGACCTTCCCCAACCTCGATAACGACAGCAGTTTTTTGGATATCCAAGATAAAATCTACAACTGCAACGCCTACATCGGGCATGAGGGAATCGAGGAATGCCTTGAGGAGGGAGCCGACGTCGTTGTAACCGGACGGGCTGCCGACAGCGCCCTGTTCCTCGCTCCCATCGCCCACGAGCTGCACTGGAAGGATGACGACTGGGACCGGCTGGCCCGCGGAATCATGGCGGGTCACCTGCTCGAGTGCGGCGGCCAGGGAGCCGGCGGAAACTATATGTATGATTGGCGCAGCGTTCCCCGCATGGATGAGCTGGGATTCCCGATCGCCGACGTCACCGACGAAACTCTGGAAATCACCAAGGCGCCCGACTGCGGCGGCATCATCTGCGAGCAGAGCTGCAAAGAACAGTTCCTCTATGAGGTGCTCGATCCCGCCAACTACATCACCCCTGATGTCACCGTCGACATCAGCAAGGCTACCATTCAGCAGGTCGGCGACAACCGGGTCCGGGTCGGGAATATTCACGGCAAACCGCGCCCCGATACCCTCAAGCTCTGCATCGGCTACCACAAGGGCTGGAAAACCGTCTCCATGCTCAGCTTCGCCTGGCCCGATGCCTATGAAAAGGCCAAATACTGCGGCGAAGTCATCATGAAGAAGATGAAGCGCCTGGGAATGAAGGCGGACGACGTCCATATCAGCTATATCGGCCTCAACAGCCTGCATCTCGGCGTTGCCGACATGAGTCAGACCGCTATCGACAACCTCAACGAATGCGTCCTGCGGATCGCGGTATTCAGCGAGGATAAGAAGGAATGCGCGAAGATTATCCCCGAAATCAGCCCGCTGCAGCTCAACGGACCTCCCGGAGCCTCCTTCTTTGGCGGACGGGCGCATGTCCAGGAAGTCATGGCGCTCTGGCCGACCATTATTCCCCGTGACGCCATTCGGATTGAACCCCATATTCTCGAGGTGAAGTGATATGAAGGAAATTTATCTCGATCAGATCGCCCACGGCCGCAGCGGCGACAAGGGTGACACCAGCAACGTTTGTGTCTATGCGCGCAAACCGGAATACTACGATATCATCGCCCGTGAGGTAACCCCCGAAAAGCTCAAGGCCTACTTCGGCGATATGGTGCAGGGGGAAATTGTCCGGTACGATCTTCCCAGCCTGGGCGGCTTCAACTTTGTGATGAAGCACGCGCTGGGCGGTGGCGCAACCATGTCCCTGCGGCTCGACAGCCTGGGAAAATCGATGGGCAGCGCCGTCATGCGGATGAAAATCCAGGTCAAGGACGGTGAAATCGAGTGAGAGAGCATCTCGCCCTGGAAAATCTGACCGTCCTGGACCTGACCCGGGTACTGGCCGGTCCGTTCTGCACAATGATGCTCGCCGACCTCGGCGCGACGGTCATCAAAATTGAGGTCCCCAATGGAGGGGACGATACGAGAGGATATCCGCCGTTTCGTGCACAAAACCTTCTCGGCGAGCGGGAGAGCCTCTATTTTGCCAACATCAACCGCAACAAGTACGGTCTGACCCTCAACCTGAAATCCGAAGCCGGCAAGGAAATCTTCCGAAAGCTGGCCGCGAAGGCGGACATCGTGGTGGAGAACTACCGCCCCGGCGTCATGGACCGGTTGGGTCTTGGCTATGACGATCTCAAGGAAATCAATCCCCGGCTGATCTACGCCGCTGTATCGGGCTTTGGCTGCTATGGCCCTTACAGCAAGCGCCCCGGCTATGACATCCTGGCCCAGGCGATGGGCGGCATGATGGCGATCACCGGACCCAAGGGCGGAGAACCGACCCGTGCGGGCAGCGCACTGGGGGATATTCTGGGCGGACTGCACCTGATGATCGGTATTCTTTCGGCGGTCAACGCCCGCAACATCACCGGCCGCGGTCAGCGGGTGGACGTCTCGCTGATGGACAGCATCATCGCCGCGACCGAAAACACAGCCATTAAATACCTCGAAAGCGGCGTCGTTCCGACCCGGATGGGCAACCGCTACGCTTCGGTCTCCCCCTATGACAGCTTCCGCTGCAAAG